>CAZSIC010000068.1:14477-18778 GCA_964606845.1 uncultured Bacteroidales bacterium | reverse complement strand
TTGTAATGTATAATAAAGGCAAATGCAATAATGATTATAACAATTAACAACCCGCCGATAATAAAAAATAGACGATTGATGGTTTTTTGTTTTTTTAATTCTAGTTCAACCAGTTCTTTTTCTTTTTCTTGATGCATAATCCTATGCTCAAGTGCTTTTGCTTTATTTATTTTTTTTACATCATAAATAATTTTATAGGTTTCGAAAAATTCATTTAAATTCTGATATGCTTCCCGGTAATTATTTTGATTTGCTTCTATTTTTGATTTTAAATATAATGCATCGCTTAGTACACTGTTTAGTTCAATATTTGTAGCATAATTTATTGTTTTTTCAATATGCGTTAGAGCATTATCAAAATCTCCGATTTGAAAATAATAATTACTAACCCCCATGAGCGTATGCACAAGTCCAATTCTATTATTTGATTTGTTGTTATACGCTTCCGCTTTTAACAAATAATGGTAAGCCGAATCTAACAGTTCTTTTTTTAGATAAATATTGGCTATGGTATTATATGAATTTCCTGCATTGGCATTAAGCTCATATTTTTCTTCAATTTTTACACCTTTTTCGAAATAATTAAGGGCTGAATCTAATTTGTTTTGTTCATAATATAATTTTCCCATGTTTGCTAATACAATTCCTGCATAAGCTTCACTACCGCCCTTTAATGCCAGTTCTATCGACTTTTTATAGTATTTTTCGGCTAAATCATATTCCATTAAGGTCTGGTAACTTAATGCTAAAAGATTATAAGCAAAATAAAAAGATTTTGTTGTTTTTCCACTTTCAACCAGTTCTTTGAGATTGATGCTTTTTTCCAGTGCAATGCTGTAATCACCCCTGATACGATAAGTATTGATCAAATCGCGATAGAATTGTGCCTTTAAATCATAATTATTAAAATTACTTTTTAATCCTTCCTCATAATAATAAACAGCGCTATCATAATGGTTCCTTGCTCTGTAAATTTGTGCCAGGTATAATTTACTCCGGTTAATACCGTTTATATAATTAATATCTTTTGATTGTATCATCGATTGTCGGCTTAAAACCAGAAACGAGTCGGCCTCATTACTCAGGTTTTCTTGTATTACATTCAGGTTTTGATTAATTAATTCAATTTTTTTCTGGCGTAAAGTATCTTTAGAATCTGAGATATTTGTGATGGCAGTTACCTTTTGTGTAAAAATAAAAATGATAAAAGGGATAATATACTGCAAAATTTTTTTCATAGAATTTAATTTAAACTGAAAAATAGAACTTTAATTTATTTTTTCAAAAATATTCGTATTATTTATTTTAATAAATTGATGAATTGATTTCATTTGTAAACGAAATTATAGATTAGATATGGTAAGTTATTTGCAGGTTGAGAAATTAAAAAAATCTTTTGGTGATCTGGTTCTCTTTGAAGATATTACATTTGGAATTGATAAAGATCAGAAAGTAGCATTGGTGGCTAAAAATGGCGCCGGTAAATCTACTTTATTAAGTATTATTGCCGGAAAAGACAGTCCTGATGATGGAAAAATTACTTTTCGGCGTGATTTAAAAATTGGTTTTTTAGAACAAAATCCACCCTTAAACAAAAAGAATACAATTATTGATGAAGTTTTTCATGCTTCACAGGATATTAAAAAAGCGATTATTGAGTACAATAGAGCTATCAATGCTAAAAACGAAGATTTTTTAGCTGAAGCAACTGAGCAAATGGAACAGCTACAGGCATGGGATTATGATGTTAAGGTGAAACAAATTCTTACAAAATTAAAAATTGATCAATACGCTCAATCGATTGAAAAACTGTCTGGTGGTGAAAAAAAACGGGTTGCTTTAGCCAAAGTGTTAATTGAAGAACCTGATCTGTTATTGCTGGATGAGCCTACAAATCATCTCGACCTGGATATGATTGAGTGGCTGGAGAATTACTTGAAAGATACTCGGTCAACATTACTAATGGTTACACACGATCGTTATTTTCTCGACCGTGTTTGTAATGAAATAATTGAGATGGATATCTCTCAAATATTTCAGTACAAAGGCAACTATTCTTATTTTATAAAAAAACGCGATGAAAGGCTAAAGGCCGAGGAAGCCCAGGTAGAAAAAGCGAAAAATTTATTACGAAAAGAAGAAGACTGGATGAGGCGTATGCCCAAAGCCCGGACACATAAAGCTAAATTCAGGATTGATAATTTTTATGAATTGAAAGATGTAGCTGCCAATACCCGCACCAACAATGAAATGCAGATTAATGTGCAATCTTCGCGAATGGGAAAAAAAATCATTCATATTAAAAATTTGGAGAAAAGTTTCGACAATGCAGTTATTCTGAAGAAGTTTAGTTATAATTTTAATCGTGGTGAAAAAATCGGAATTGTGGGTGATAATGGAACAGGAAAATCTACCTTTTTAAATCTTATAACAGGGAAATTAACACCCGATTCCGGAACTATTGATATTGGAAAAACCGTTGTTTTTGGTTATTATCGGCAAGTAGGTATTAAATATAACGAAAATCAGCGTGTAGTTGATGTAGTGCAGGAAATTGCCGAAGTAGTTACCTTAGGAAATGGCAAAGAAATGAGCGTAAAGGAGTTTCTAAGTTTTTTCCTTTTCTCCCATGATATGCATTACACGCCTATTTATAAATTAAGTGGCGGCGAAAAACGGAGGCTTTATCTGGTTACCGTTTTAATGCGGAAGCCTAACTTCCTTATTCTGGATGAGCCTACTAACGACCTGGATATAATGACTTTGGCTGTATTGGAAGAGTATTTAGCTACTTTCGATGGATGTGTAATTATTGTTTCGCACGACCGTTATTTTATGGACCAGGTGGTTGATCATCTTTTTGTTTTTAAAGGGAATGGTGTTGTTAAAGATTTTCCGGGTAATTATTCACAGTTTCGCGAGTGGTTTATTAAAACAGAAAAAGACAGAAAAAATGAAATCACATTAAAATCTAAAAAGGAAAAGCCGCCAAAACAAAAGTCTACGGTAAAAACAAAATTGTCGTTTAAAGAAAAACGGGAGTTTGAGCATCTTGAGCAAGAAATTGAAAAACTTGAAAAAGAAAAACAACAGTTGGAAAAAGAGATTAGTAGCGGCGAATTAGAAAGTGAAGATTTAATTGAAAAATCGAACAAAGTAGGAGAAATTATAAAGCTTTTGGAAATAAAATCAGATCGATGGCTCGAGTTAAGTGAATTTTTGTAAATTAGATTTACTCATGCCAAATTTTGTGCATTAGTAAATATTTCTGTAATTTTCTTTTTTAAAATCATGATGTTGATTATGGAAACTATTAAATCACTACAAGAAAGAGCTAAGGAATTACAATGTATTTATAATATTGAACAGGTATTATCCGATCGGTCATCAACATTTGATAATAATTTTTATAAAATACTAAAGATAATTCCACAAGGATGGCAGTTTCCCAATAAGTGCCATGCCAAAATTGAATACAATGGTAAAGAATATGCCTTGGATACAGAGCCGGTAACTGAATGGAATCAATCATCGGAACTGGTGGTTGATGATAACATTGTTGGGAAAATTACTATTTTTTATACCAATATCCCTTTTCAGGGAGAGTGTTTTTTACCAGAGGAGAAAAAATTACTAAATACGATTGCCGATCGTTTAAGTCATTTTATTTTTTCTTGCCAGCTAGAAAAAACCATTGATCTTCTAAGAAATCAATCAACGGCCCAAAATGAGCAGGATTATTTAAAAAATACGAGTGATGAACATTGGAAGTGGCGTTGGCGTATGGCTGAAAAAATAGCTGAGAAAACAGATTTTAAACAGTTTGGAATAAAAGCCATGTATCTGATCGGAAGTACTAAAGAAACTACCTCTGGCCCGGCAAGTGATATTGATCTATTGGTGCATTTTGATGGTAGCCATGAACAAGAAAAATGTCTGAAAGCATGGATAGATGGATGGAGTTTTGCTTTGGAAGATTTTAATCAACAAAAAACCGGGCATACCATAAATGAAGGATTAGTTGATATGCACATAATCACTGACGACGATATAGAAAAACAAACTAGTTATGCCGTTATGATTAACAGTGTTCATAATTCGGCTCGACTCTTAAAAAAATGAATTGTATGAATGGCTACTTAGTTTCAGACTTGCACGGAAGGTTGGAGAGATATGAAAAAATGTTTGAAGAAATAGAATCGGGGAAACCCGAAGTTTTGTTTATTGGAGGCGATATTTTTCCAAGTTTTTATCCAAAAATTGATCATCCTTTTGATGATTTTGTTTTCGACTATTTGTTT
>CAZSIC010000068.1:0-14377 GCA_964606845.1 uncultured Bacteroidales bacterium | reverse complement strand
AAAAGGTCTGTAAAAGAAAATATTGATCTGGAATGGGCAACCATAAAAGATGATTTAAATATGTTAGTGGGAGATGATTCGATGGGAAAAGCTATTTTTTTATTTCATTCGCCCCCTTACCGAACCAATTTAGACCGTGCAGCACTTGATGGACAAAAAATTGATCATGTGCCACTGGATGTTCATGTTGGAAGTATTGCCATTCAAAGATTTATTGAGGAAAAACAACCTTTATTAACCCTCCATGGACATATTCACGAATCGTCGAGAATTATGGGTGACTGGAAAGAAAAAATTGGAAAAACATGGATGTTTACCTCAGCTTATGAATTTCCCAAACTGGCAATTATTAAATTCAATTTGGATGATTTGGATAATGCAGAAAGAATTATTTTATGATTGAATTTTGTACATCACAGAATATTCTGTAATTTCATGGCATTAAAATAAGTTAAGCAATGAATACTTTTGGCAATATTTTTCGCATAAGCATTTATGGAGAATCGCATGGTAACCAGGTAGGTATATTAATTGATGGTTGTCCTGCCGGTTTACCAATAACTGAAGATGATTTTACCAATGATTTGTTGCGGCGAAAAAGTGGAGCCAAAGGAACTACACCACGTATTGAAGAAGACAAGCCAGAAATATTATCCGGTGTCTTTAATGACACAACAACCGGAGCACCTATTTTAATTGCTTTTCAAAATAAAAATACCAAATCTGGGGATTATAAGCAACTTCAAAATTTTCCACGCCCGGGGCATGCAGATTTTACAGCAAAATTTAAATTTGGTGGTTTTAACGATTATCGTGGTGGTGGCCATTTCTCTGGTCGGCTTACCCTGGGTTTAGTAGCTGCCGGGATTATCGCTAAAAAATTAATACATCCTTTAACAATTAAAGCAAATTTGGTTGAAGCCGGTGGAGAAAAAAATATCGAAAGTGCCATCGATAATGCCTTAAAAAATAACGATTCTATTGGAGGTATCGTTGAATGCAAAGCCGAACAAGTACCTGTTGGTTTGGGCGAACCCTTTTTCAATTCAGTAGAATCATTAATTAGCCATATTATTTTTGCCATTCCGGCCATCAAAGGTATTGAATTTGGTTCCGGATTTCAAGCTGCTAAAATGTTTGGCAGCGAGCATAATGATGAGTTATTAGATTCTTCGGGAACAACAGCTACCAATTTTGCCGGTGGAATAAACGGGGGAATAACCAATGGAAATTCTTTGATTTTCAAAGTTGCCGTTAAACCTACATCGAGTATTTCAAAAGCCCAGCAAACAGTTAATTTAAAATCAGGAAAAGCCGAAAAACTCGAAGTTAAAGGGCGGCATGATGCTTGTATTGCATTACGGGTTCCTGTTGTTGTTGAGGCTGTTACAGCTATTGTATTAGCCGACCTGATGTTAACTGAACAAAAAATCTCTACCGTTCTTTTTGAACGATCTGCACGCTAAATTGTTATTTGTAAAATAGCAATAGCTATTTTTAATTAAAACTTACCAAACCCAAGATTACTATGAAAAAAATTGTCTTTTTTTTATTATTGTTATTGTCGTTTATTGTAACTGCGTATGGACAATCACCGGAAAAGTTTAATTACCAGGGAGTATTAAGAAATTCTGCGGGTGAATTGTTGACTAAGGCTGAAGTAAGTCTTAGAATCTCTATTATTGAAGAAAATCCTGAGGGTTATGTTGCATATCTAGAAATACATCATGTAACAACTAATGATTTCGGTCAGTTTTCATTAAAAGTTGGTGAAGGAGAAACTGTGAGTGGTGATTTTTCATTAATAAACTGGATGTTGGGACAAACCTATTTAAAACTTGAATTAGATGAAAGTGGTGGATCAGATTTTACAGAATTGGGCACTTTTCAACTATTATCTGTTCCTTATGCCTTGCATGCTAATTCCGCAGCAAAATTAGGAAATAATGTTGAATTTTTACCCTCTACAGATACATTATTTGTTGTAAGAGATTATGAAGGAAATCCTGTATTTATTGTTTATCCTGATGGTGCCGAAGTAATTACCAATAGTGGTTCTAAAGGTAAAGTCGGTGGTTTTGCAGTTAGTGGACGTACATCGACAAAATCTCAGGGAGTTAATTTATTAACGGTTAATGCAGACAGTACCAGGATTTATGTTAATGAAGACAGCGGAAAAGGAAAAGTTGGAGGTTTTGCAGTTAGCGGACGTACATCTACAAAGGATTTGGGATTAGATTTGCTAAAAATTACACTAGACAGTACCAGAATCTTCGTAAACGATGATCAGACAAAAGGCAAGATTGGAGGCTTTGCCGTTAGTGGTAGAACTTCTACAAAAGGTTTATTAAACAATTATTTGCAAGTTGCTCCCGATAGTACCAGAATTTTTGTTAAAGATTCAATTGGTGGATTCGGAATTTCTAATATTGAAAGTGGCGTTTCAGAAAGTTTTTTAAATCTTAATAAACAAAATTATCTGATTGGACACAAAACCGGCGATCAAATTTCAGATGGAAAATACAATTCAATGATTGGCTATGAAGCCGGATACACAACATCAACAGGAAGCAATAATTTATTTTTAGGTTTTCGCAGTGGATATTCTAACGTTTCCGGTGGTAATAATGTTTTTATTGGAACCGAAAGCGGATATGTAAACCAAAATACTTTTCAGAATACTTATGTAGGATACAGAAGTGGTTATGAATTATCCGGCGCCAGCAATACGATGTTAGGTTCAATGGCCGGAGAAAATGCATCCGGTGGAAATAATACTTTTATTGGTACTTCGGCTGGAAGAATTGCAACGGGAGGAAATAATACATTTGTAGGAAAGGGTGCAGGTTATGGATTCCCTGATGAAAATCAGGGTGTGAGAAATACTTATATAGGGCAGGCATCAGGTTCAAAAACTACAACAGGAAGTTATAACGTTATGCTTGGATTTAATTCAGGATATTTAAATTATGCCGGATCAAATAATACATTTTTAGGATATAATACCGGAAGAAATATTACTGATGGCACCGGAAATATTTTTATAGGATACGAAGCCGGAAAAAATATTGAAGATATTAGTAACCGGCTTGTAATTGAAAACTCAGATGCTGATAGTACTACTGCGTTAATTTATGGCGAATTTGACCAGAATGATTTAAGAATAAATGCAAATGTTGGTATTGGAGGACCTGCCAGTCAAAGTTATGGTTTGGTAGTTAACGGTGGGACATCAATTAGTTATAGTCTCTATGCATATAAAGGAGGTTTAACTTCGGGTAGTTGGGCAAGTGCATCTGACTTACGATTGAAAAAAAATATTAAAAATATTAGCACTCCAATTGAAAAATTAAGACAAATAAATGGTGTTTCTTTTATTTGGAAAGTAAATGAGTTTCCGGAAAGACAATTAAGTAATAAATCGCAAATAGGAGTTATAGCGCAGGAAGTTGAAAAAGTTTTACCTGAACTGGTTCTTGAAGATGAAGAAGGATACAAGGCAGTGGCTTATGATAAATTAACTGCAGTGCTTATTGAAGCGATAAAAGAACAACAAAATACCATTGAAAAACAAGATCAGGAAATTTTAGAACTGAAACAAAGATTATCAGATATTGAAAATATTTTAGATGAAATGAATCCCTGATAAAAGAATAATCTTTTGATTTACTATTCTAAAAAAATGCTTACTAAAAAAAATAGTAAGCATTTTTAATGAAACATATGTGCAAGACCGAAAATTTACAACATCTATAAAAAGTTTTTACTAAATCTATTCATAATTATTGCTATGAAGTAGCCAAGCACTTTTTAGTGCTGTATGTATTTGAACATAACTGGGTTTAAAAAAGGTTGGTAAATATTCATCAATGAAAAAGTAAACTTCGTCAACAAAAATTTGACATCGTGTAAATAATTGACGAACTTGTTTCTTGGTTTTGTAATCTTAATTTTCTCTTATTAACATATTAAATCATCATTAAAACTCAAAAATATGAAACAATTATACCTTAAGTTGCTATTTATTACCATTTTATTAAGCTTGTTAACGTTACCTGGCATTACTCAAAATATTGCCATAACCGACGATGAAAGCTATACTTCCGATCCGTCAGCAATGTTGGATGTAAAATCATTAACCAAGGGGTTGCTTGTGCCCAGGTTGACTGCTACACAGCGTAATGCCATTGCATCACCTGCAACAGGATTGTTGGTTTTTGATACCGATGTAGATAAATTTTATTTTTATGACGGTGCCGAATGGGATAATCTTAGCGCCGAAGGTATTTGGTTGGTAAGTGGCGATAACCTGTATTTATCTGATGAAAATAAAAGGGTTGGTATTGGTGTATCAAATGTAAATAGTAAATTGGAAGTTAAAGCCGATGCATCCTTCGGTGTAAACGATACATTATTTGTAGTAAAAGATAATGCCGGTTATCCTGTATTTGCCGTTTTTCCCGATGGTGCAAAAGTATTTGTTGATCAAACCACCAAAGGAAAGATTGGAGGATTTGCGGTAAGTGGCAGAACCTCTACCAAGTTTACCGAAGAAGATTATTTTCATATTACACCCGATAGTGCCAGGATATACATTAATGAATCAGCAAAAGGAAAAATTGGTGGCTTTGCAGTAAGTGGAAGAACTTCTACCAAAGGGTCATTAAAAGATTATTTTAATATTTCGGGAGAAACATCTACAGAAGTTATTGATCCCAGTGAACCCAGAGTACTTTGGTATCCAAATAAGGAGGCATTTTTAGTAGGACGAGTTTTGGTTGAGCACTCCGATAGTGTTGGTCAGAATTCCATAGCCACAGGATATGAATCCAAAGCTGTTGGTGACTGGTCGCAAGCACTTGGTTATAATTCTATCGCCAGAGGGAATTATTCAACAGCCATTGGCAAAAATGCTTTGGCCAATGGCATTAATTCATTTGCATTTGGAAATCAGACCTATGCTCTAAATAATGATGCCATTGCAATTGGTTCTGGTGCTGAAGCTACCGGGGAGTTCAGTTTTGCTTTTGGCTCAACAGGTATTGATACATTAGGAAATCCTACAACTAATAATACAGTTGCTTCCGGATTATATTCATACAGTTTTGGATTAGGAGCATCGAGTTCAAATATTGGTTCAATGAGTTTTGGAGCTAATTCAATAGCATCAGGAAAATTTTCTTTAGCATTTGGATTGAGTGCTGAAGCCTCGGGCAGTTATGCATTAGCTATAGGAAGAAAAAGTTTGGCGATTGGTGGAGGAAGCGTTGCTTTAGGATATTTAAATAAAACTACCGGAGGATATTCTTTGGCCGCTGGATTGAGTTCTACTGCAAGTGGGTATGGATCAGTTGCTATCGGAGTGAATAATGTTGCTTCCGGAACAAAATCTTTAGCTTTGGGTGAAGGCAGTCGGGCCGGAGGTTATGCTAGTGTAGCTATAGGAAAAGATTCCGAAGCATTAGGGGACAATAGTGTGGTATTTGGTTTATACAATGAAGGTTCTGCAGAAGAATCTTATATTTTTGGCAAATATTCCGGCGATGCTAATAAACCAGGTTCTTTTATTTTTAATACCAATGGAAATAAAAACGGTTTATATCCATCTAAACCTTATCAAATGAATTTTAAAGCTGAGAATGGATTTCGTTTTTTTGCCGATGATGATACGTTAGAAAATGTTTCGGTAAATATTCAGCCACTTACAGGTAATTTAGGTATTGGTATTTTTGAACCTAATGAAATAGCTAAATTACACGTTGTTGGAAATGACACTTTAGGTCAGGTTATTATTGCTCCTAATACAGCGTCTTCTGGCAAAAATTCGGGTATTTTTCTTGCAGAAGACGATGATGCTACTTTCGGAATGGGATTAAAATATGATGGAAATACTAATTATTTACTAATTTATGGGAAATCATCTAGTACAATTTATGGTCCTCATCTAGCCATTTCTCGTGGTTCATCAACATTGGTAGGTATTGGTACCGATTCTCCAGATAAAACCTTAACAGTGCAGGGAGATGCAAGAGTAACTGGCGATATTTATTATGGTGCTATAGGTTCAGGAACAACATATACTAAACCAGATTTTGTTTTTAATGAAGATTATGATCAAAAATTTGATATAAATGAAATTGATCAGTATATTAAGGAAAATAAACATTTACCATGGTTAACTCCTGCAAAAGATGAAATAAACGGGGTGAACATGACAAGGATGCAGTTCGAAACATTAGAAGCGGTTGAAAATCTCCAATTACAATTAATTGAAGTGAATAAACAAAATCAATCATTGAAAGATCAGATTAATATCCAACAAAAACAAATCAATCAATTAATTTTAGAAATAGAAAAACTAAAAAACTAAAATCGGTCAATTTAATAAACAGTTGCTGATCGATCAAAAAGATAATGAAATAGAAAATCTTAAATCCGAAAATGAAAAATTAAAACAAGATATAGATTCAATAAAGCAATATTTAAAAATGAATGAACAATAAAATCCAGGATATTAATTAAAAACTAAACATATGGCCTTTTCTACAAAAAAATTAAGATCTATTAATTCAAAACATTATCTTCTGTTATTATGTTTTGTATTAATAACAACTTTTGTTTATTCACAACAAAAGGGTGTAACAAATAGCGGTGCTAAAATTATTATAAACTCAGGTGCCTATCTTAAAATTGCTGGTTCTGATGCTCATTATACCAACGAAACATCAGACATATTGCATGGTCGTATTGATTTGGATGGAATTGTTGAAGTTGAAGGGAATTGGTTTAATAATGCAACATCAGGATATGTGTTTGATGATTATTTAGATTCTGATGGTGAAATTATATTTAAGGGCACAACTCAACAAACCATTGGTGGTTCCAGAGCAACCTATTTTGAAAATATGGAATTGGACAATTCAAATGGTTTAAGTTTATCCGGTTCAGTTGAAATTAACAATTTACTTGTCTTAACAAATGGAGTTATTACACTCAATGATAATGATTTATTTATCGGGAATTCTGGAATGATATCCGGAACTTTTGGTCCTGCGCAAATGATTGTAACCAATGGCACAGGATTATTGCGAAAAGCATTTTCATCAGCAGGTGTATTTACATTTCCTATTGGAGATAATACATCAGATGCTGAGTATTCACCGGTTGATATTAATTTAATTAGCGGAGATCTTTCATCTGGATGGATAGGGGCAAAAGTTACAGACACACAGCATCCGAATGATAATAGTACAGAAGAATATCTTAGCAGGTACTGGACTCTATCATCATCAGGAATTACAAATCCTGTTTATGATGCCGATTTTAATTATCTCGATACTGATATTTTTGGTGAAGAAACTGATATTTATGGCGCCGGATTTGATGGTTCAGCCAGAACTCTTTATTCAAAAATATCGGCTTCTACAAATACCATTAGTATCACAGATCATTCCACATTTATCGATTATACCGGTGTAGACGGAACTTCGCCTGCGGTTACTATTTCTTCTACAGAAACGAGCCCAACAAATGTGAGTCCTATACCCATTACACTTGAATTTACTGAAGAAGTTACTGGTTTTGTTGCCGGTGATATTGATGTAGTAAATGGTACTGCGAGCAATTTAAATACTGCGGATAATATAACTTATACGGCTGATATTACCCCAACAACCGATGGAGATGTTGTTGTCGATTTTATTGCAGGAATAACTACCGATTTAGCTGGTAACGATAATTTAGCCGCTACACAATTTACCATCGAATATGATCCGACATCTCCGCAGATAGCTGTGTTGTATCCGGAAGATAATATGACAGGTGTTGCGCTTTCTGATAACTTGCAAATTAATTTTGATGAGATCGTTTACTTGAATGCCGGAACAGTTGAAATTCGTAAAGTGTCAGACGGTTCCCTGGTTGAGTCTATTGATGTTACTACACTTTCTGGAGATGAAACGGAAACGGTTACCATAGATCCATCAGCCGATTTTGAGAGTCAGGTAGAATATTATGTATTAGTATCTGCTGGTGCTTTTACAGACGAAGCAGGAAATGAGTTCGATGGAATTACCACTAATTCTGAATGGACATTTACCACTGTTGATGCCGATAGCCCGGTAATCTCATCTGTTAGTCCTGATGATGAATCTATCGATGTATCAGTAAATACTGATTTAGAGATTACATTTACTGAAAATATATTTGCTCAATCCGGAAATATAGAAGTTAAAAAATCAAGCGATAATACGGTTGTCTCATCAATCGATGTTACATCAGGAAATATCTCTGGTGATGGTACTGCAACAATTACAGTTGATATTCCGGTTACACTAGTAGGAGAAACTTCCTATTACATCAATATTGATGCTACAGCATTTGATGATAATGACGGTAACAGTTTTGCAGGCATAACATCAACTGCCTACTGGAACTTTACAACCGAAGATATTGATGAGCCTGTAATGATTTCTATTAATCCTGAAAACGAAGCAACCAATGTAGCTTTAGCATCCAACTTACAGATTACATTTAACGAAAATGTTGTTGCCGGAACGGGTAATATTACTATAATGAATGCTGTTACTTTGGAAGAACATGAAGTTATAGACGTTACTTCGGGTCAGGTAACAGGAGAAAATACAGAAACTTTAACGATTGATCCATCCATTGATTATAATGATGAATCAAGTTACTATGTGCTGATTGATTCCGGAGCAATTCAAGATGAAGCAGGAAATAATTTTGAAGGAATTAGTTCTACATCGGCATGGAGTTTTAATACCGTAGATATTACTTCGCCAGCAGTTAATATTACTAGTTCAGAAGATGATCCTACTTACAATAATCCTTTTGAAGTGATTATTACATTTTCTGAAGAAGTTACCGGATTTGGTGCAGGAGATATAACGGTAGGAAATGGAAATGTTTCAAATCTTGAATCTCAGGATAATCTTGAATTTATTGCGCAAATTGCACCATTATCTGTTGGTTCGGTAACTATTGATGTTAATGCCAATGTTGCATCCGATTTATCCGGTAATGGAAATACTGCAGCAAGTCAATTTAGTATTGAGTTTGCAGGTGAAAAACCAGACATAACCATTTCAAGCACTGAATCTGATTATGTAAATACTTCTCCAATTCCTATTGATATTGTTTTTACCGAAGAAGTGAGTGGATTTGAAATATCTGATATAACCATTACAAATGGTTCAGTATCTAATTTATTTACAGAAGATAGTATTAGCTTTATTGCTGATGTTACACCAACTGACGATGGTGAAATAACGGTGCAGGTTCCTGCCGATGTTGTAACTAACGCTATTGGAAACTCAAATACAGCATCTAATGAATTTAGTGTAGTTTATGATGGAACTGCTCCAACCGTTTCGATTAGCTCAAGTGTAGCAGATACAATTGCTGACGAAAGTTTTGATATCATTGTAACATTTAGTGAGGAAGTTTCAGGGTTCGATAATGCAGACTTAACTATTGCAAATGGAACGCTAGATAATCTCACTTCTTCTGATAATATATCGTTTACGGCATCCATTTCGGCAACTGATCAGGGTGATGTGACTGTTGACATTGCAGCTAATGTTGTAACCGATATAGCAGGAAATGGCAATACCGTTGCAGAACAATTTAAGGTGTATTATGATCCATCAGTTGGATTGGATCAGTTGCGTTCTTATGAATTATCTGTTTATTCTGTGGATAAGTTTGTTATTGTTGAATTTTTGAATAATGTTAATTATCAGTTTGAAGATGGTCAAATAGAGATTTATAATTCTATTGGACAAAAAATTATTAGTAAAAAAATAAATAACTTTGCTAAATCCCGAACACAGGTTAATAATGCTTCGGGTATTTATATAGTTAAAGTAATAATTGATGGTAAACCATTGACTAAAAAGTTATATATTAGATGATTATTCAAATGATTTAGTATAATTTAAAAGACAAAATGTTATTTTTTAGCATTTTGTCTTTTTGTTTTTTATATTTATATGCTTTTTGATTTTAAAAATGTTGTTATGATAAAAAAACTTTTTCTCCTGAGTTTAATACTAAATGTTTTTTATGCCTCATACGGACAGATTAATAAAAACGGTGTTCCGTTTATTCGAAATTTTACTACTCAGGAATATAAAGCAGCCGAACAAAACTGGGCCGTTTGTATGGATAAAAGAGGTGTGGTTTATTTTGGTAATAATAATGATGGAGTCCTTGAATTCGATGGTACAAGCTGGAATAAAATCCCTATTCCGAATAATTCTATTGTAAGATCATTAGCTGTAGATACTGCTGGAACTATATATGTTGGAGCTGTTGGAGAATTTGGATATCTGGCACCTGATATAAAAGGTAAAATGCAGTATAAATCATTAATTAATGAACAGATTGATTCTCTTGATTTTGGTGATGTATGGAAAACATATGCCCTAAATGATGAAGTTTATTTTTGTGCAGGGAAAAATATTATCAAATTTAAAAACTTTGAAATACAAAAGTTATATCAGGATACAGCAGGAGGTTTTTGGAGTTTTCTTATAAATGATCATTTATATGTAGGTAATTATTGGAACGGATTAAAAGAGCTAAAGAATGATTCAATTCAGTTAGTAAAAGGTGGTGAGTTTTATAAAGAGAAAGATATATTTGTTTTATTGCCTTTAAATGAAAATCAATTATTTATAGGCACAATGGAACACGGGCATTATTTATATAATGTTCAAACAGGCGAATCAAGAGATATAGCCTCAATAAATAAAACATTTAAAAAATTATCTGCATTTTTAAATGAGGCTCTATTGTATAATGGAATTCTTTTAAGAAATGGAAATATAGTACTTACAACTGTAAGCAATGGTTGTATTATCATTAATCAGGAAGGAAAAATCATAAATCATTTTACCAAAGAAAATGGTTTAGGTAATGTTACAGTTACATCTGCTTATGAAAGCAAAAATGGTATATTGTGGCTAAGTTTGTTTAATAGTTTATCTTATATTGAATTGAATTCTCCATTTCTGAAGTTTGATTCACACCAAGGCATCGAAGGAATGATTGTGGATGTTGAAAGATATAACGGTACATTATATGTTGCAACAAGTCTGGGGCTTTTCTATCAATATTTTGACGAAAATGACCTGCCAAAATTTGAAATGGTCAAAGGTATTGAAGGGATGGTCTGGACATTGAATAAATTTAAGTTTAGTGATAATTCTACACGCTTACTAGCAGGAACACGTCTTAATGTTTTTGAAATTATTAATCCACAATTAACCAAAAATTTAAATATTAACACTAAAGAATCTATAAAATCTAAAGAGTGGATCAATTGTGCTGCAGTTTACCAATCTAGAAAAGATCCAGATATGTTATTTGTAGGCCATAGAGATGGCATGGGGTCAATTAAATATTTAAATAAGAATTGGGAAGTTGGACAAAATTTTGAAGGAATTACCGATCAAATTGAAACTGTTTCACAGGACGATGAAGGGATATTATGGTTAGGAACATCACTTAACGGAATCATAAGATTTGATGTGAATAAAGATTCAATAAAAAGATATGGCATAGAAAATGGACTGCCATCAATGGATCGTAATAAAACAAACTTTATTAATAATGATCTTCTAATAACCACCAATAAGGGGTTATATTATTTTGATAAAAAAAATGATACGATTCTTAAATATCCGGGATTTAATAAAATATATTTGAACCGAACAGACCGTATAAGTAATATCACAAGACAAAACGATTCAATTTTATGGGTGTTATCACAACACCATCAAGGTGTAACAACTGAAGAGACTCTTGAATATGTAGAGAAAATTATTTTAAGAGATACAACGGTTCATATTATAGATATCCCATTTAAACGGCTCAATAAACTTACATTTTTAGATGTATCATTTGATACCAATGATCATGTTTGGTTTTCAACATCAGATGCAGCCATAAATTATAATCCAACCGATGATCATAAATTTAAAGATTTTTATAAAAGCCTGGTAAGAGAAGTTCGTATTCAGTTAGATTCTGTTACTTTCTGGGGAACAAATTATTCTGATACCTTAAAAATGATTATATCTTCTGAACAGCCAGAAAATCTTAAATATACTTTCGATCATAAACAGAATTTAATCACTTTTGATTTTTCATCTCCTTATTATCCGATTGAGGACATTAAATACAGTTTTATGCTCGAAGGTTTTGACGATACCTGGTCGCCATGGGATATAAAAACTGAAAAAGAATATACAAACCTTCGTGAAGGAAAATATACTTTTAAAGTAAAGGCTAAAAATATTTATGGGATAGAAAGCGATGTGGCTACTTATGAATTTACTATTCTTCCTCCATGGTACAGAACAATAGTTGCCTATATCATTTATTTTATTCTGGCAATATTAATTATAGTAGCTATTGTTAAAATTTATACGCGCAGGTTAGAATTGGAAAAAATTCGATTAGAACAAATTGTAAAAGAGCGTACTGAAGAGGTAGTGAAACAAAAAGAAGAAATAGAACAACAAAGAGACGAAATTGCGGACAAAAACAGAAGCATTACCGATAGTATTGAATATGCGAGTAGAATACAAACAGCAGTTTTACCATCCGATGATTTTGCAAAAGATATTTTACCCGAACATTTTATTCTATTTAGGCCGAGGGATATTGTAAGTGGTGATTTTTACTGGATGACTAGAAAAGATAATTTGCTTGTGTTAATCGCTGCCGATTGTACCGGACATGGTGTTCCAGGTGCTTTTATGAGCATGTTGGGCGTATCGTTCCTTAATGAGATTGTGAATAGGCATGAAATAACTACTGCAAGTGCCATATTAAATCAATTACGTAAAGATGTTAAAAAAACACTAGGGCAGGAAGGTAAAGAAGGAGAAGCTAAAGACGGAATGGATTTGGCACTTTGTATTGTTGATCTTGAAAAAAAGAAATTACAATTTGCTGGAGCATATAATCCGCTTTACTTGTTCAGAAATAATGAATTAATTGAAATTAAAGCTGATAGAATGCCTATTGGTATTTATATTAAAGAAAAAGAATCTTTTACAAACCATGAGGTTGACTTGCAAAAGGGCGATGTATTTTACATTTTTTCTGATGGTTACCAGGATCAATTCGGGGGCGAAGATGGATCTAAATTTAAAACGAAAAATTTCAAAATACTTTTATCAGAAATTCATACAAAACCCATGCTAGAACAACGAGAGATTTTAAATAAAACAATAGACCAGTGGAGAGGAAAATGGGAGCAGGTTGATGATATTATTTTAATGGGAGTAAGAGTATAAAGCACTATAAAACATTAATTAACCGGTATCTAAGAATACCGGTTTTTTTTTGCCATTATGATTAATATATTTTTTTAGCTTGGATATTTCTCTTTCTTTTATTAAAAATTTTACTTTATAATAATAAAGAATTCTCGAGATCATAAAAGAAATCATGATGAATATAAAAATGTAACCCAAATCAAAAAAGAAGGTTTTAAACGAAATATCTAATAATAGATGAATTAACCATAATAAGGTATAACTAAAAATCACCTGAGATAAATACATTACAAAAGGGAAATAAAAAAATACAGAAGTAATTAATATCGTAATTAAATAAATATAGTAGTTATTTTCATCAGATAATATTGTTAAGCTTGACTTTACAGCTCCCCACGAGATAATAATTAACGAAATGGCTCCATGAATTAAACGGTGATGTTTTTTAATCTCGCTTAGTTCTTTAATCTTATTGTAAAAAACATATAATAAGAATACAATTGTAAAAACCAGTAAAATGGTATCAACTTTAAAATGCAGGAAAAATATTTTGGGTTCGATTGTTTTTTGATAAATAATAAAGTTATATAGGGTTGAAAAAAAAGCAATAATCAAAAATAAAATACTACCAAATTTAGCCCTTTGATTATTGATGAGGCAAAGTTTATCCTTAACTTTCTCTGTAACATTTTTATCGAAATAAAATTTTTGAATAAACTTATTAAACATAAATTATACCTTTAATAGAATTTAAAAATGAATTTACAACTTTAAATTAAAAAAATGGAGGTTTTATGCTAAAATTTGAAGTAAAAATTATTAAAATAAGGATTTTAAAAACCTGCCATATAATAATGTCAGGCTTTTTTATTGCGAACCTGGAGGGATTATTCGTCTCGTTTACACGAGCCTCATGAGAAAGTTCGAACCCCCCATTGGTGGTTCTCATCCCTCCAATATAGGATATAAAAAAGCTTATCACAAAATGATAAGCTTCTTCTATCTTGCGAACCTGGAGGGATTCGAACCCCCAACCTCCTGATCCGTAGTCAGGTGCACTATCC
>CAZSIC010000067.1:0-18825 GCA_964606845.1 uncultured Bacteroidales bacterium | reverse complement strand
ACCGATGTAGGTCTGATGACCTTGAAAGAGTATGCCCAACTCATTCAAGAAGATTTGATTAATTCGGGTGTGATGAGCCAGGTTAGTATTTCTGGATTTCCATCGCCTGAAATATCTGTTGAGGTAAATGAGGAACAATTGTTAAGGTTCAATTTAACCATCAATGAAATTATTCGTGCTATTCAAGCAAATAACCAGGATGTTTCTGGTGGTGAAATAAAATCTGATGAAGAAGAATTGTTGATTCGTTTACGCTCTCGAAGTACCGATCCAAATAAAATCGGAAATATCATTTTGCGTGGTAAAGATGATGGTAGTTATATTAGAATAAGAGATGTTGCCGAGGTAAAGAAGAAATTTGCCGATACCCCCAATCAAACATGGGTTGACGGCAAAAATGCTGTTTTTATCGGTATTGATAAATTGCCTGAAGAAGATTTATCAGCTATTACAGAATATGCAAATAATTATATTGATGAGTTTAATAGCGAGGATCACGGCGTTCAGCTTGATATTTCTTTTGCTTTTCTTGATGTTCTTCAAAGTCGTTTAGACTTGCTTACTACAAATGGAATTATTGGGCTTTTTCTTGTAATTATTGCTCTTTCAATGTTTTTAAACGTTCGGCTATCTCTTTGGGTATCCTTTGGAATCCCTTTTAGTTTCTTAGCGATGTTTATTTATGCCAATTTAGTTGGTGTTACCATTAATATGATGACACTTTTTGGATTGATTCTGGTAATTGGTATTTTGGTTGATGATGGAATTGTGATTGCCGAAAATATTTACCTGCATTTTGAAAAAGGGAAGACACCAATGAAAGCTGCTGTGGATGGAACAATGGAGGTATATCCGGCTGTGTTAACATCTATTGTTACTACGATTATTGCTTTTAGCCCTTTGTTGTTCCTGGGCGGAACGCGAATGGAGAATATGATACAAATGGCTATTGTGGTAATTCTAAGTTTATTTTTCTCCTTGTTCGAAGCATTTTTTGTACTTCCTGCTCATTTAAGCTCACATCATATTTTAAGTAGAAAAAGCCTTGAAAATAAGAAAAAAGGTATTAAAAAATATTTTGAACGTTTTATTGTTTGGTTACGCGACGATATTTACCATTATATTTTACTTTGGCTGTTAAAGTGGCGTCATGCCGTTATTGGAATTCCTATTGCTTTATTTTTAATAACCGCTGGATTACTGGCCGGAGGCCATATAAAAAACACCTATTTTCCAATGGTTGATTTTGACAGCTTTGAAATTAATATTGCTTTTACACCTGGCGACGGAGAAAAGCAAACCATCCAATACCTTGAGCGATTCGAAAAATCAGTTGAAGAAGTAAATAAAGAACTCACCAATGAGTTAGGTTTGGACCAGGAAATAATTGACCGGATCATAACATCTGTTGGTAATTCTTTTAGCGGACAAGAAGTTGGTGCACACGCCGGGAGGGTTAGAGTATACCCCGTCGACCTGGAAGGGATAGATATGAGTGGCCATGAAATTGCCAATAGGGTTAGAGAAAAAATAGGAAAGGTTCCCGAAGCCAGAAAATTTACAGTTGCAGGGCGAAACCGTTGGGGATCGCCGGTATCTATTAGCCTTATGTCGAAAAACCTACAGGAATTAGATGAGGCGAAGGAGTTTTTAATGAGTAAATTAACAGAATTGCCTCAGTTAAAGGATATAAATGAAAATGTTGCTTTAGGGAAACAGGAGATAAGACTAAAATTAAAGCCTAAAGCATATTTTTTAGGATTGGATGAAAGTACTATTGCTCAACAGGTGCGTCAGGGTTTTTATGGTGGCCAGGCTCAACGTTTACAAGAAGGACGCGATGAACTCAGGGTATGGGTTCGTTATCCCAAATCGAACAGGATTTCAATAGGGCAGATGGAAAATATGAAAATAAAAACCTCTGCCGGGGAATTCCCTTTGTCCGAGCTGGCCGATTACAATATGGAAAGAGGGCCTGTAGCGATAAATCGGTATAATGGAAATCGTGAAATTAGAATTGAAGCAGAAACAGTTGATCCTTATGCACCCGTTCCGGAAATACTGGAACAGATCGATAACGATATTATGCCTGAACTAAAAGCCCAGTTTACCGGATTAAGATGGGAATACCAGGGACAACAAAAATATGGAAAAGAAGCAATGTCAAAAGCATCAGGGTACTTCCTGATAGCTTTTATTGTAATTATTTTTATTATGATTATTCATTTTAAAAGTTTTAATCAAACCCTTATTATTATTGCCATGATTCCTCTTTCTTTGTTAGGCGTATTCTGGGGACATGGTATTCATGGCAAACCCTTATCAATTATAAGCTTGTGGGGAATGGTGGCACTAACTGGGGTTATTATTAACGATGCAATTGTTTTTCTTGCAAAATATGATGGTAACTTGCTTGAAGGTAAAAAGGTCCACGAAGCCATTGTTGAAGCCGGTAAGGTTCGTTTACGGCCTATTATTTTAACAAGTATTACTACTACCATCGGTTTATTTCCGATTATACTTGAAAAAAGTGTTCAGGCTCAGTTTTTAATCCCTATGGCAATTAGCCTCGCATATGGTGTTGCCATTGGTACTGTTTTTATCCTTATATTTTTCCCTGTACTTATTATGTTATTAAATGATCTCAGGGTTTATATGAAATTTTTATGGACAGGAGTAAAGCCCGAACGAGAAGATGTTGAAGTGGCAATTTTGCTCCATAAACGAAAAACAAAATATGAAACCAATACGCGTGATGAAGATGAATAAAATTAAAATAAATAAATATATCTTTTTAATATTTTCTCTATTGTTTGTATCAGCAGTTTTAAATGCCCAGGAATCTCTGACTTTATCTGGGGCATTAGAAAAATCATTGGAGAATAATTATGGTATTGTGATTTCTAAATCCGAAGCTGAAATTGCCGAACTCAATAACAATTGGGGTACTGCAGGACGTTATCCGAATATTGGTTTTGATGCCACCACATCGAACAGTAAAGAGCTTATTAATAATACTACATCGAACAGAGTTGCAGGTAGTATTGGATTAAACTGGACTATTTTTAACGGATTTCGTGTAAATATTACCAAAGATAAGCTGGAAAGGCTTGAGGAGCTTGCTAAAGGGCGATCAGCCGTAGTTGTTGAAAATACCATTCAGGACGTGATCCTTAGTTATTATAACATCTTATTACAACAAGAAAAGTTAATGGTACTCAAAAATCTTATGAAATTATCGGAAGACCGTTATAAATATGTACAGCTAAAGTTTGATGTTGGAGGAACCGTAACTTACAATGTATTGCAGGCTAAAAATGTGTATCTCGAAGATAAAGCTTTATTCTTAAATCAAGAGGTTGTGGTTCGTAATGCCATTCGTAATTTTAACTTCCTGATAGGAGAACAACCGTCAGCTGAGTGGAATTTTGTTGAAGATTTCAGTTCGGAAACTTCGGAATTTGTACTTGGCGACTTATTAGATAAAATGCTGGCAAATAACCAGACGCTTCAAAATCAATATGTAAATCTGGTATTGCAACAAAAAGAAACAGCCCTGCAAAAAAGCAACTTGTACCCTCGTTTAAGCCTTTCAACCGGAATTGAAAATTCATATTCGTGGTTGAATACCCAGTCTCAAGGGAATACATCAACCGAAGCATTAACGCCTTACGGAAATTTATCTTTATCTTTTGATATTTATACTGGAGGGACCAGGAAACGAGCCATTGATATTGCTAAAATTAATGAGGAAATTACGCAAGTTGAAATCGAAGAGATGGAACACAGTTTAACAAATCTGTTATTTAACGAATATGATCTGTATAATTTGCGAAAAACATTATTAAATATATCGGAGCAAAGCCTTGAAGCAGCAGAGATGAATCTGCAAATTGCTGATGAAAAGTTTAAATCAGGAGCAATCAATTCTTTCAATTATCGCGACATCCAGATAAGTTATTTAAATACTGCCTTAAACAGGCTGCAAGCGGTGTACGATTTAATCTATTCAAATACAACCTTAACAAGGTTAACCGGAGGTTTTTTGGAAGAGGGCGAATAATGAAATGATAAATTCTTACTTTAAAACCTGGTAAATAACTATGACTGCCAGGTTTTTTTATAAATTTTTTTGTTTTTCAATTTTATACCTGAAATATTTTACAAATACCGATAATTTCTATAACTTTCCTAAACAATACCTAATTTATAAAGTTATAGAAGCAAGAACATTAAAAATGATAAAAAAAAGAAGCTATGCAATCTTTAATTAATGGCAAATTTGTTGATTATTATGAACTAACCATGGCGCAGGGTTATTTTTTATCAGGGAGATATAAAGAGGCTGCTACTTTTGATTATTTTTTCAGAAAAAATCCTTACAGTGGCGGTTATACTGTTTTTGCCGGATTGTCAGATTTCCTCGAGGCGCTTAAGAGTTTTACTTTCTCTGATAAAGATTGTGAGTATTTATCCCGATCGGGACTTGATGATAGATTTGTGGAATATTTAAAATCTTTTTCTTTTAAAGGTACGATATACAGTGTGAGCGAAGGTGAGATTGTTTTTCCACAGGAACCGGTAATCAGGGTAGAAGGTAATATCTTGGAATCGCAGCTTATAGAGACCTTTTTATTAAATATCATCAATTTTCAATCATTGATTGCTACTAAAGCTTCACGTATTCGCCATACAGCAGGCGACAGGGTTTTGCTTGATTTTGGTTTGCGCCGCGCCCAGGGATTAGGAGGGCTTCAAGCAAGTAAAGCAGCTATTATTGGAGGATTTAACGGAACATCTAATGTGCAAAGCGCTTATGATTTTAGTTTAAAAGCATCAGGAACAATGGCACATTCGTGGATTCAGAGTTATGACAATGAAGAGGATGCTTTCCGCGATTTTGCCCGCTTTTTCCCTGATAGCTGTGTTTTGTTGATTGATACTTATGATACTTTAAAGTCGGGGATTCAAAATACCCTAAAAATCGCTAAAGAACTTCAAGAAAAAGGGAAAAAATTAATGGGCATACGCCTCGATAGCGGAGATTTGGCTTACTTAAGTAAAAAATGTAGAGAAATATTAAATAATCATGGGTTTGATGAAGTAAAAATTTTTACATCAAATCAGCTGGATGAATATACCATCCAAAGTTTGCTAAACCAGGGAGCACCTATCGATGGTTTTGGCGTTGGCACAAACCTTATCACCGGGAGGGAAGATGCAGCACTCGATGGAGTTTATAAACTAAGTATGTTTAATGGCAAACCTCAAATTAAAACATCCGATAACATTGAAAAACAAACGTTACCCGGTGTAAAAAAGGTAATCAGGTATTTCGACAAAAATAATCAGTTTTATGCTGATGCCATTATTTTGAATGACGAAGAAAAACCGGAATTGATGATTCATCCATACCATAAAGAAAAATCATGCAAACTGAAAGGTTTTTCAAGCGAGAATTTATTACAGGAAGTATATGCACAGGGCCATAAGATTATTGATGATTACTCTGTTGAACAGGTAGCAAACTATGTTAAAAGTCGTTTGTTACAGTTGCCCGATGAGCATAAACGCTTTGAAAATCCACATATTTATAAAGTAGGGATAAGCTCCGCATTAATGGAGCTACGTTCAAAACTTATACTACAAGTTCGAAATAATTTTAAATAAAAAGGAGGGATTATGAAAGCTTTATTGATTGTAGATGTTCAGAATGATTTTTGTCCTGGAGGTGCATTGGCAGCTCCAAATGGAGATGAAGTAGTACCTGTGATCAATGAATTAATGTCTAAGTTTTCGGTTGTTGTTGCTTCTAAAGATTGGCACCCTGAAGATTCGGTCCATTTTGAAAATTGGCCTCTACACTGTGTGCAAAATACAAAAGGCGCCGAATTTCATCCCGATTTAAACGACCAGTCCATAGAAAAAGTTTTTTTAAAAGGAACCTCGGGCAAAGACGATGGTTACTCCGCCTTTGAAGCAACCAATGAAAATTTGAAAAAATATTTATTGGATAAAAATGTTGACAAGATTTATGTTGCAGGATTAACCACAGAATATTGTATTTCTGATACCGCTATTAATGCTATAAAAGAAGGTTTTGATACTTTTGTGGTAACCGATGCTATCCGGCCTGTAAATGTTAACGAGGGCGATGGAGAAAAAGCCTTGCAAAAGATGAAAGAAGCGGGGATACAACTAGTGGAATCGAGTGATATTTAATCGTATTTATTTCAAACGGCAGGAAGTCCAAATTTTGTAAGATCATTGTGGCTTGCCTGTAGGTAAATTCTTGGAGTGACCTGGAAACGTCCGGATGACATTCCAACGTCATTCCAATGTCAAAAGCCTTTTATTATATTTAACAAATAAACAAAACAATAGATTCGCTCTTTTTCTATTTTTCCTTAATTTAGCTACCTGTTTTTTACATTAGTCTATGGATTTTACCATTCGAATAGGCCTTGAAGTACATATACAATTAAAAACAGCAACGAAGCTGTTTTCTCAGGAACCCTATGTTTTTGGACAAGCACCAAATTATTTTATTGATCCGGTAACGGTGGGTTTGCCCGGAACATTGCCATCGCTTAATCAAAAAGCGGTTGATTTGGCTATAACCCTTGCTTTTGCAACAAATTGTGAAATAAACCGTCAAATTTCTTTCGATCGGAAAAATTATTATTATCCTGATCTCCCGAAAGGATTTCAGATTACCCAAAAATCAAATCCTGTAGGTATTAACGGAGAGTTAATGTTTATTAATCACAAAAAACAAATTCAAAAGATAGGGATAGCGCAAGTTCATATTGAAGAAGATTCTGCTAAAACTAATTACAATATGGATCAACGATTCATTGATTATAACCGGGCAGGAGTTCCTTTGGTGGAAGTAGTTACATCACCCGGATTATCTTCACCCGAAGAAGCAGCTGCTTTTTTAGAAAATTTAAGAATTTTAATAAAAGAGAATCATATTAGTGATGGCAGAATGGAAGAAGGAGCCATACGATGTGATGCGAATATTTCTGTAAGTAAATTTAATGCCAACAAACAACATAACGAGATTAAAAACCTTAACTCTGTAAAAGAGCTAAAAACAGCACTGAAGCTGGAAATTCAAAGACAGAAAAAAGAATTTTTATCTACTACATTTAAAAGAGGGTATACATTAAGTTTTAATTCACGTTTAATCCGGAATGAATTTAGCCGTGAAAAAGAAAAGGACAGCGATTATGCTTACATTACAGAACCAGATATTCAGCCAATTAGGATTTCGGAAAAGATCATTAAAAGGCCGGGTAGCAGTTTACATGAGCTTCCTGCGGATAGGTTTCTGCGGGTTATAGGTCAATACGGTTTAAAAAATGAGCTGGCATGGACATTATGTGTAAATAGAGATTTACTTGTTTTTTTTGAAGCGTTGAATCCAAAAGTTTCAAATAAACAAGAGCTTATTTATTTTTTGCTGGGTCCATTCAAATCATTAAAAAATAAAGAAATGGAAATTTACTTCCATCATCAATGGGCAAAAGCCAAATTGGTTTCGTTAATTAATATGATTACAGAGAGAAAAATCACAAGAGAAATCGCTTATCAAAATATATGGCCGAAGCTTTTAAATTCAGAAAATAAAACTACTTTTGACATCGCAAAAGAAAACGATTGGCTGATTTATAATGATGATGCTGAACTTTTGGAAATTATTCAAAAAATAATTTTGGATTTCCCTGAAGAAAAGAAGAAGTATTTAAAGGGAACTTTAAAAATTTTGGATTTTTTTATGGGTGAGATAATGAAAAAAACAAAAAATCGTTTTTTACCTCAAAAGGTAAAAATGAAATTACTGGAAGAATTAAATAAATAGAAAAACAATATAAAATAAAGTTAATGTTTAACTTAAAATATTTTCGAATGAAAAAGTGGCTTTTGATAATACTGGCAGCATTTTTAATCACCTCGTGTGAATCAGAGCCGGAACATTTTACCGTTTCGGGAGAAATAAAAAATGCAAACGGAACAAAGTTGTATTTTATAGAATTACAGACAAACCAGTTAAATTTTTTAGATTCGATCATTCTAAACGATCAGGGAAATTTCCGTTTTAAAGGAAATACCGATATACCCAGATTCTATGTGCTTCGCACATCTCCAGATAATTATTTATCGCTGGTTATTAATCCTAATGAACAAATTACGGTTCAAGCAGATGTAGACCAGTTGATTTCAACAGCTAAGATTGAAGGTTCTGAAGATTCTGAAAAAATTTTGACATTATGGAAAAGTCTAAATGAAGCAATTGCTCGTCTTGATTCTATTGGAATCTTTTATCAATCGATTATTGGAACACCAAAATTAACATCACATGTTAAAGATTCTTTAAATAAACTTTCCGATCAGATAATCGAAGGCCATAAACAAAAAACGATTCAGTTTATTGAAGACAACAAGGGTTCTTTAGCTTCAATTATGGCTTTTTATCAGCAGATTGCTCCACGTAAATATGTGCTCGAACCTAAAAATGACATCAAATATTTTGAGTTGGTTGATTCGGTGCTTAGTGCCAAATATCCAACATCAGAGCCTGTACGTGTGTTAAGTTCACAAGTTGCTGAGGCCAAGCGGCAGCTAGATTTTGAAAAGCAAATTAACAGCAATACTAGTATTGGGGTTATGGCTCCGGAAATTGGATTGCCAAATCCTGCAGGTGATACAATTTATTTATCATCATTAAAAGGGAACTATGTGCTGGTAGATTTTTGGGCATCGTGGTGCCGCCCGTGCAGAGTTGAAAATCCGCATTTGGTGGAAGTTTATGAAAAATACAATTCCCGTGGATTTGAAATTTACCAGGTCTCGCTAGATAAGAAAAAATCAGCATGGACAGAAGCCATTGAAAAAGATCAGCTAAACTGGATACATGTAAGCGATTTAAAATACTGGGATTCTGCACCAGCAAAGCTTTACCAGGTACAAAGTATACCGGCTAACTTTTTGCTTGACAGGCAGGGTAAAATTATTGCCAAAAATTTAAGGGGAGAGCAGCTGGAGGCTGAACTTTCTAAAATATTTGATTAATTTAGTGCTTTTTTAAAATTTATCCTTAAAATTTTTATAATTTAGATATTGATAAACAATAAGAACAGAAAACAAAAAATATTTGAATGAAACGAATCATTTTTTATTTTGCAGGACTTTTAATGTTATGGTCTTGCGACTCGTCAGAAAAAATTGAAATAAAAGGAACAGTTCAAAACGGTAAAGATAAAGAATTGCACCTTAAAGAATTGAGCGTTTCAGGTACCACTGAATTGGACAAAAAGAAACTCAATAAAAATGGAACGTTTAAATTTACAGTAAAAACCGAATATCCCAGATTTTATCATTTGGAGTTATCAAATACCAATTTTGTAACATTACTTTTAGAGCCAGGAGAGAAAGTATATGTCGAAACGGTTGCTGCAGACCTTAACAAGGCTAACATTGAAGGTTCTGAAGGGTCGAAGTTGGTGCAAAAGTTAGAATCGCAGCTTAAAGAAACGAAACGAAAACTCGACTCCATAACCAACTTGGCAGAACAATTGCCTGAAAATTCTGAGAGTGAGGTCAGAATTGCTGAGTTAAATAAACAGTATGCTAAAATTGTGGATCAACAAAGAGACTCTTCCATAGCTTTTATCATTAATAACATGAATAGCTTGGCCACTATTATGGCTTTATATCAAAAATTTGATGATGAAAATTATGTGCTCTATAAAAATCGCGATTTGCAATACATCAAAATTGTATCTGAATCGTTAGAAAAGAAATATCCCGAATCGCCACACGTAAAAGCATTAATTGCAGATAAGAATAATTTAATGGAAAGGTACGAGTCTGCCCGTGCAATGGCTAAAATCAGAGAATATGCCAAGGAAAAACCTTTGGCAAAAATGCCTGAAATAGCACTTCCTGACCAAAAGGGAGATACAATAAGTTTAAATAGTATCCCGGCCAAATATATATTGCTAAGTTTTTGGGCATCGTGGAGTCAGGAAAGTGTTAATAAAAATCTTGAACTGATTGATATTTACAAAAAATATCATCACAAAGGTTTTGAAATCTATCAGGTTTCGCTCGATACAAAAATTGAAAACTGGGAAAGATCGGTCAACTTTGACCAATTACCCTGGATTAACGTAATTGATACTGATGGAAGAACTTCCTATTATGCAAGGTTGTATAATGTAAAAAAAATACCGACCAATTTTTTAATTAATCCCGAAGGAGAAATTATTATGGTGAATCCTTCGAAAAAAGAGATGGTAGAAACTTTTGAGTATGCTTTAAAATAATTGATTTTGAACCAAAAAGATAAAATATATTTTGCATCAGATGTTCATTTAGGACTACCCGGTTACAAGGAAAGTCGAAAAAGAGAGAAACGATTTGTGCAGTGGCTTGATGAAATAAAATATGATGCAAAAGAAATTATTTTATTAGGTGATATTTTTGATTTTTGGTTTGAGTATAAACGAGCCATACCAAGAGGTTTTACACGTTTTTTAGGAAAGCTCTGTGAATTAACCGATTCGGGTATCACAGTACACTTTTTTACAGGCAATCATGATATGTGGATATTCGATTATCTGCCCGAAGAAACAGGAATAATATTACATAAGGAGCCCGTTGTGAAAGAATATCATGGTAAAAAATTTTACTTAGCCCATGGGGATGGTTTAGGGCCTGGAGATAACTCCTATAAACTTTTGAAAAGAATATTTGCAAGCCGTTTTTCTCAGTGGTTGTTTGCGCGTTTTCATCCAAACATAGGAATATGGATCGCCAACACATGGTCAACACATAGCAGGTATTCGAGAGAAACAACACCTTTCGAGGGTGAGGATAAAGACTGGTTGATTTTGTATTCCAGAAAAATACTGAAAAAAGAAAACTTTGATTTTATGATCTACGGGCATCGGCATCTGCCCATGGATTTGAAGTTAACCGACAATTGCAGGTATATTAACCTGGGCGATTGGATTACCAATTTTACCTATGCTGTTTTTGACGGCAATAAAATGGAATTAAAGAAATTTGAAAATCATAAATGAGAATTGTAAAAAGCATATTATTTTTTGTGTTAATTGTCGGTATTTTTGCATGCTCCGATGATCAGTGCCATTTAGATACCGATACCCTTTTAAAAGTTGAAATGAGCGTTAACGACACTTCAACTCCTGGTAAATTTATTGACAGTCTGGCGGTTTATGCTCCCGAATGGACAGATAGTATCTATTACAAAAACGAAGGACAAAGTAATAGCTTGTGGTTAATGTTGTCTCCCAATAAAGATTCTTCGATTTATATTTTTACATCAAATTTAGTGGAAGATAAAGATACCATTACTTTCTTTTATCAGCGTAATTTTGTTTTTTTATCGCCTGAATGTGGGTTTGTGGGTAACTTTACGATAGACAGTATTCAAAACACTTTTAATAATATTGATTCAATAGCATTAGAAAAAAATCAGATAACAACCAATGAACAGGGCCTCCTTAAAATATATTTTTAGTTTTCTTTTGGTTTTGATATTTTTTGCTGTTTCTGCGCAAGAAAATGTTCAGCAAGACCAGGAAGAAGAAAAAGAACCTTTGACCTTTTTGGGAGTTAAAGCAGGCATAAATGTTGGTCGGTTTTCGGATTTTATTTTCAAGCCGGAGCGTTTTTCAATGGGAGGGTCTTTTGATTTAAATTTTGGAGATAAATATTTTGCAGTAGCAGAGGGAGGCTATTCAAGTACAAGACTTGAAAAGGAAAACTACAATTATAGCTCAGAAGGGTATTTTATTAAGTTGGGATTTGATTATAACATGCTAAAAAAATATCCTACAGATTTTTTGGGCGTTGGGGTTCGTATTGGTAGGTCTTCTTTTAGCCAAGACGCAAATAATGTAATTATTAAGGATGATCACTGGGGAAATACTCCTGTAAACATTAGCTCCGAATCGGTTAATACCTATTGGCTAGAAGGATCTTTTGGATTAAAAGCAGAGATATTAAAAAATATTTACTTTGGATGGAATGCTTTAATAAAAATACGGCTTTCCGACGGAGATCCAACTTTCCAACCATACAATATTCCTGGTTATGGAAGTGGAATTAATTCAATTAATTTGGGGGCTAATTATTACATTTATTACCAAATTCCTTTCAACCGCAAGTAAATTTTTGGGTAGAACCCATTCTTAACAGCACATAATTCTTTTTGAGCCTGGTTTTTATTAAAATTTCCAGGCATATTAAAACCAATATCAGATTTAACATGAACAATTAATTAAATTCATTGTTATTTTATTATCAATTAGCAATTTAAAAATAAGATAATGATGAACTCAACGATTCAAAAATCCAAACTGTTTCTTTTAAGCATTTCTGTAATTTTTCTGTTTGCACAATGCGAAGATAACGATGATCCTAAACCAGAACCCAAAGACCCGGATACAGCAAGTATTGTTAGCGTAGACCGTTTTAGTGATGATGCAGCTACATTAATGAAACGTAGCGGAAACATGGCATTACCCGACGCCAATGAACCTATCAATTTTGACCAGGGCGATTTTATTACCCAAAGCTTTGGGCCCGATGGGCAAGTGGTAAAATATTACAATTTTGATGTTCAACCTCTGGCACCTGCACCAATATACGTGCTTTTTAAGGAAAATAGTACAGATCCGGTTGCCGGACAATTAAATATTATTGATGTAATCCCCGGCGATGCTGGTTATAATGATTTTTGGATCGTTTATAAAGTTACTGTTTCTGATGATTACCAGGCAAACACAGTAACAAGTTATCAGGATATAATTGATAAAGGTTACAATATTGAAGCTACAACAACTCTGATCAATTGTCCGGTAGTTCCACAGGGTAGTACTGCAAATTTAAGATACGGAAGCGAAAGTAAAGATTTGGATCGTGGATGGTATAAAGATGAAATTGTATATTATTTTACATTTATAGAAAAAGACCTGGAAACAAATCCAGCCGGGATGGTACCATTATCTCCAATATATGTTACTTTTAATATTAATCCGGATGATGCGAATCCCGATAGCGGCCCTCCATCAGGGTTTGTAACCGAATCGGGCACGTTACAAACACATAATGTAATTGCAACCGTTCCTTCCGATACTGATTACTCACCTTTATGGTCGGTTTATGTTTATGATAACGCAGACTTTGATAATGTTAATGATTTAGCTTCGGCACAAACAGCAAACATATTAGCCGAGGGCGTTATGTATGTGAATTGTCCTGTTGTATACGAAGAATAATTTAAATTTTAAACCCAAGAATTATTATATCATCCACCTGGGGGTTATCTCCTTTCCAGTTATCTAATTTTTCATTAAGTATTTCTTTTTGCTTTTGAGCAGGATGGCCTGATATTTCCAAAAGTAAATTATTAAGGTTTTTAGGTAGAAACTTCTTATTTTCTTCTCCGCCAAATTGATCCTGAAATCCATCGGAATAAATATACAATGAATCTCCTTTGCGGATTTCAACCACATGATTAGTAAAAACTTCCTTTTCTCTTATATAAATACCAATAGGCATTTTATCGGCTTTATATTTAACGATTTTATTATCTCTAATTAAAATTAAAGGATTATAAGCTCCGGCATAATTAATGATTGATTTTTTTCTGTTTAAAACGCATAAAGAAATATCCATCCCGTCGTTGGCTTCGTTAGCTTTTCCTGTTTGTCGCAGGGCGTGTTTAATTTCTTCGCGCAAGAGTGTTAAGATTTCACCTGCAGTAAAAGATTTATTTACCTGGTTGGTAATTTGGTCTAGCAAAGAGATTCCTAGAATACTCATGAACGCACCTGGCACTCCGTGTCCGGTACAATCTGCGGCAGCAACAATTACATTGTCATCTTTCACATTGAGATAATAAAAATCACCACTTACTATATCACGAGGCCTGAAAAAAATAAAATGTTCGCCTAAATACCGGGTAAAATTTTCCTTTGGCGGTAGTAACGCTTGCTGAATTCTACTGGCATATTCAATACTGGATGTAATGTTTTTATTTTGTTTTTCAATTTTGTCGTTTTGCTTGATTAAATAGTTACGTTGGGTTTCTAATTCATCTCTTTGCGATTCAATTTCTTCTTTTTGATTCATAATTTCGAGCGTACGTTTACGAACCTCTTCTTCAAGAATCTCTTTATCGCGCTGTAGTTTTTTTAATCTGGCTTTAATAAATACATAAATCCCTATAAGAACTAATATTATAAAAGTAGCAATAAACCAGTAAGTTTTCCAAAAAGGCTTTTTAATAGTGAACGAAAATTCCGAATCCGGGCTGCTAATCCATTTTCCTCCCGAGTAATTCACCTGAACAATAAATTTATAATCGCCGGGTGGTAAATTTGAGTATGTAACCGTTCTTAGTTTGGTTGGTATACTCCAGTCAATATCATAACCTTCCAATTTATGCCTGTACATTAAATTTTCAGATGATTTAAACCACAATCCTGTGTAGCTGAAGCTTAAATGATTCTCATTATATCTAAATGTATTTTTTTTATGATCCTTTATGGGGTTAAAAAAGATACTTTTCCGGCTAATAAAAATTTTAGGTAAAATTTCCGTTGTATCACTGATGTTTGAGTTAAGTTTAATCATTCCTGATGCTGTTCCAATCCAGATATTTCCTTGTTTATCCTTATAAACAGAATTTAAATGTGGCTCCTGATAGGATACTCCCGCAATTTCTCCATAATATTCAAATATGCTATCTTTAATGATATACTTATCTACACCTTCGTTGCTTATTATAACAGGATTACCCATTAAATCGACAGATAATCCCTGAATAAAATTTGTTCTAAGCCCGTTTCCTTCATGGTAATGGTAAAATTGATTGCCGTCATATTGGTATAGCCCGTCATCGGCACAGTTAAACCAGATATTACTATTACGATCTTCAATAACGCTATATACTGTTTTTTTAATCGAATCAAGTTTAGGGTTTGAAAAACTTAATATGCTGTCGTTTCTAAAATATACAACACCTCCACCATCGGTTGCAATCCATGTTCGATTTTTAGAGTCGGTAAAAGTTGAATAAACATAATCGGATGTTAAACCATCGTTAGTTGTATAGTTTCTGAATTTATCTTTTTCATTTGCACAATACTTAGTAATACCACCACCTAATGTTGAAAGCCAGATATTGTCTTTGTTTCCAGAGATATGAATTATATTATCGTTAGATAATCCATTTTTGGAATTGTATTGCGTAATTTCAAGGGTAAACGGGTCTATTTTAAAAACACCATAGCCATAGGTTCCTGCCCAAATATTACCTGAATGATCTTTATATAATGAAATAAATGAATAAGCATTTTTAGGTTCATGAAACAATAGTTTTTGCTGAATTTCTCCGGCTTTGCTTTTCTTCACAATATACAACCCTTGCTGCGAAGCCACCCAGTAATTTCCCAAATCGTCAATTACAAAACTAAAAATGTCTTTAATCGTAAATCCGTCCTTTTCATTTAAAAATTCAAAATTATTATTTTTCCTGACGGATAAACCATTGCGGGTGCCAATCCAAATATTTTTCTCCCTGTCTTTGAATATTGTGCGGGTCCTTATTTCAGGTAAGTCATTATTTTTTCCGTAAACGGAAAATGTTACATTACCATTATCGTAATTTATTTTTATTACACCATTTCGTTTTGTGCTAACCCAAATTTCGTTTTCAGAATTAAGTACAAAATCATTAATTGATCCAAATTCCCAGTCGGAAAGTATCGAAAACTTTTTTGTATTCAAATTATATTTACAAATTCCGCCGTCTTCCATTGCGATCCATAAGTCTGAATCCTTAATAATCATGTCTTTAACAATGTTGTCCGGTAGCCCGTCAGACATGGTAATCTTATTGTTAAAGGTCTTATTTTCAATATCATAAACAGATATCCCTTTATCTGTAGCTAAATACAGATTTGAATCTGCATCCTGAACAAGAGCATAAACATAATTGTCTAATAGTCCATTATCAGTATTAAGATTATATAATCTTTTCCGAATTTCTCCGGCGTAATAATAAACTCCCTCACCATAAGTGGAAAACCATAACACTCCGGAATGATCTATAAAAAACGATGATATTTCTACGGCACTTAGCCCTTCTTCGGGGTTAAATTTTTTGAATTTATTACCATTGTAATAGGATATCTTCCCCGATTTATGGCCTATCCACAATATTCCTTCCGGGTCTTCATTAATGCAGGAAATATTATTGTCATATAAACTATCTTCGGTGGTAAAAAGTTGAAAATCTACACCATCAAACTTTACCAGGCCGTAATTTGTTGCTAACCATATATATCCCTTTTGATCTTGAAATATATCAGAAACATCAACATTTTTTTTGTTTTTAAGAACTTTATACGAATCAAATCTCGGGCTTTGACCATAAATATTGATCAGTATAATGGATAATATAATTGTAAAAATGATTTTTAATAAATATTTCATCATTTGGGCACTAATTCAAGATCAACACTAACTATTATTTCCTCTGCTATTTTCTGACTTACAACTGAGGGTATTTTTATATTATGTTCTTCGAGAAAAACAGTGAATTCGGAACTTACCAATATTTTATTTTGATCTATTATCACTTTACATTTAATAATCCTTTCGCGTTTCACACCATGGCATGTAAAACTACCTTTTCCACGAATATTATGTGTTCCGGGAGTATTAAAATCAATTTCTTCAATTATTTTACCTTCAAATATGGTATGTGGATATTTTGCCGACTCAAGGTAGTTCTCATTAAAGTGTGTTTGTTGAAGTGAACTGTTAAACCCTTCAAATGATTTCATTGGAACACGAAACACGAAAGACCGATCTGATATTTTTAAGATTCCGTTTAACTGGTCAGATGCAGCTTCAATAAGCTCTAACGGAGCATCGGAAGTAAATTCTACATTTCCCTTTGATGTGATATATAAATCTTGTCCCAATGAATATTTTATTAAGGGAAGTACTAAAAGCAATAATACGATTATTTTTTTCATAATTAATCTATCTAAAACTGAATAAACGAATGATGTTAAATCCAAGATTAATATCACCATCAACCCATCTACCGGTTGTTTCAGGAATAAATGCTTTTTCGGTCATCCCTGTTGAGTTTGAGAAATGTAACTGAAAAACATGTCCTCCTGTTTCTATTTCAACACCAAAAGCCAGTGAATTGTTGAATTGATTGGCAGTATTTCCGGGAAAAAGATAATAATACTCGCAAACGGCAGTAAAACGGTTAGTAATTTTATACCTGCCACCAACACCTAAAGCTCCTACTGTGTTCTGATCTTCTCTTGTTTTTACCATATTACGGTGAATAATTACAGGTGAAAGTTGTATAGATAATTTTTCGTTGAATTTTCGAGCAATAAATAACTCATGAATATAAAACATTCTTGCAGTAAAAGGATAATCAATTGCATCATTGGTCCATTTCAGTGTTTTTATCGACATTCCTTCTAATAATGTAATGGTAAAAGGAAAGCTTTTTTTCCCGGAAGACTGTTTTGCCAGTTTTATTTTAATGAAACCATCGTAGAGTTTTTCATAGTTGCTTCTCCCTATTCCTAAATCAATCCTGTCATTTAATCCATATTCAAATCCAAACCTGATGGTAGATTGATCCAACCCAAAAAGATCATATATTCCTTGATTTACATTTCCAAACCGATGCGAAATTGAAAAGATTAGCTCTTTTTTTGCAGCTATTTCACTGGTATACCCATTGATTAAACGAATACTCTTGAATGTGCCGTCGGCGTAAACTGTTTCATCTTCCGTTTGAGCTGAATCCAGCATCGAAAGTAAATCCTGTGCATAAATTTTAGGAGCAAAACATAAGAAAATTGCAAGGCAAAAAAGTAGAATTTTTTTCATGTGTTTATTTATTTGTTTTTTATTTGTCACATGCCTGCCTGTCGGCAGACAGGGAATCGCACAAAAAAAATAATCATTCCAGTTGGTGTAAATAATGATTATTTTTTTAATGCTTATTTCATAATTATTTGTTTTCCGGCATTCCTGCATCAATCCAGGCCTCTATTTTGGCCAAATCACAATCAGATAACTTTGGTAATCCATTAGGCATGGGAGGAACTCCACTTTCATGATTAATTGCAGGCCATACCAATCCAGTATTTATTGAAGATTTTACATTTTCATAATTATCCATTTTAATTTCTTCGCGATACGTGAATGTTTCACTATGGCAGTTAGCACAAATGTCAGTAAAAACATAAGTTAAATCGTTATAACTAATGGCGGTTGTATCACATTCAAAATTTTTTAATAAATCTTCTTCATTATCAAATGTGCAGGAAGATAAAATGATACATAAGAATATAAAAAAATATACGCTACCTAATAAAGTACTTTTTAATAATTTCATATTCTTTATTGAGTTTGGCTAAAAATACTCAATTTTAATTAAAATTACAAATACGAAGATTTTTAGATACTTAGTTCTTAATAAATTTGGATGTAAGCCTTGTTTTATTGTTCTTAAGCTGTAGAATATATAACCCAGATACCAGTTTAGTACAATCTATTCTTATAATATCATCTAAAACAGAGTAATTTTCAGAAATTTTAACTTTGCCTGTGATATCATATATAATCAGATTAAAATTTGATTTTGTTTCGTCGGGCAAAAATACTGTCAGATAATTTTCATTTAACGGCAGTCTGTCTAAAAACCGTTTTTATTTTCAATATTAACTCAAATATAGT
>CAZSIC010000066.1:1535-19020 GCA_964606845.1 uncultured Bacteroidales bacterium | reverse complement strand
GTTACAAAAAAAGTTTTACCTAACTTACGGATTTTAGGGGCTATCGGGAGAATAAGCCTTGCCTGCCGGCAGGCAAGGCGTTCGGAATGACTACTCTTTGGACGGTCTCTAAAAATTTCATCGATTTTAAAATAGCTTATCCAACAAATTATCATCAGCGATATTGGGCAAAGTTACCTTTAATTCGGGTGTACGTTCCATTTCTCGTTTTATGGCAAAAATTGCTTCATCATTCCTTGCCCAGCTTCTACGTGCAATACCATTATTAACATCCCAGTGTAACATCATTTTTAATCGTCGGGTAGCATCTTCGCTACCATCCAGAACCATTCCAAAACCGCCATTGATTACTTCGCCCCATCCTACTCCACCGCCATTATGGATTGACACCCAAGTAGCGCCACGAAACGAATCACCGATAACATTTTGTATGGCCATATCGGCTGTAAACTGCGATCCATCATAAATATTTGAAGTTTCGCGGAAAGGAGAATCTGTTCCCGACACATCATGGTGGTCGCGCCCTAATACCACAGGTGCAGAAATTTTTCCTTCTTTTATCGCTTTGTTAAAAGCTTCGGCAATTTTGATCCTCCCTTCGGCATCGGCATATAAAATTCGGGCCTGAGATCCAACCACCAGTTTATTTTCTTTAGCACGTTTTATCCAGCGAATATTATCTCTCATTTGCTGAGTAATTTCGGAAGGAGCAGATGCAGCTATCTCTTCAAGCACTTGCATCGCAATTTTATCGGTAGTATCTAAATCCTCGGGTTTTGATGAGGTACAAACCCAACGAAAGGGGCCAAATCCATAATCGAAACACATGGGGCCCATAATGTCCTGTACATACGATGGATATTTAAATTTACCGTCCTCTTTTAAAATATCGGCTCCAGCCCTGCTCGATTCCAATAAAAACGCATTTCCATAATCGAAGAAATACATTCCTTTGGCAGATAATTTATTAATGGCCGCAACCTGTCTTTTTAAGGATTCTTGTACATACTTCTTGAATTCATCAGGCTTTTCGGCCATCATTGTATTTGATTCTTCATACGTTAATCCGGCAGGGTAATAACCGCCAGCCCATGGATTATGAAGTGATGTTTGGTCTGACCCCAGGTCAATGTTAATATCGCGCTCAACCATTCGTTCCCATAAATCAACAATATTGCCCAGGTAAGCAATAGAATGTGCTTTTTTTAGCTTTTTATAATCCAAAGCCATATCAATGGCTTTATCTACATCATCTGTAATCTCATCAACCCAACCTTGTTCGTGCCGCTTTTTTGCAGCTTTAGGATTTATTTCTGCTGTAATACTAACCACGCCGGCAATATTACTTGCTTTAGGCTGAGCACCACTCATACCTCCTAAACCGGCAGTAACAAATATCTTTCCTTCTATTCCTTCGCCGGGTTTACTTATTTTACGACCGGCATTTAATACGGTAATTGTTGTTCCGTGTACAATTCCTTGCGGACCGATATACATAAACGAACCTGCAGTCATTTGACCATACTGTGTTACACCCAGGGCATTAAAACGTTCCCAGTCGTCAGGTTTTGAGTAGTTTGGAATCATCATTCCGTTGGTTACCACGACCCTGGGAGCATCTTTATGCGATGGGAATAAGCCCATAGGGTGGCCAGAATATAAAACCAATGTTTGCTCATCGGTCATTTCGCCAAGGTATTTCATGGTTAAGAGGTATTGAGCCCAGTTTTGAAATACAGCACCGTTTCCGCCATAAGTTATTAATTCATGCGGATGTTGAGCAACTGCATAATCCAAATTATTGCTTAACATAACCATAATGGCTGCTGCCTGATTACTTTTTGCAGGGTAATCATCAATTGGGCGTGCATAAATTTTATAATCCGGGCGGAATCGATACATATAAATTCGTCCGTATTTTTCTAATTCTTCGGCAAACTCCTTAGCCAAACCCGAATGATGTTTTTGATCAAAATAGCGCAGCGCATTTTTTACCGCCAGTTTTTTCTCTTCTTTGGTTAAAATATCTTTGCGTTTTGGGGCATGATTTATTTCAGGATCATATTTTTGTGGTTCGGGCAATTCATCTGGAATTCCCTGTAAAACAAATTTTTGAAAATTTTCTCTATTCATTATACGTATAATTTAATATTTTAAAATTGGTTTTTAGGTTTTTTTTATTGGCTTTACAAAATTACAAATTAAGATTTTATCAAGAAAGATAAATATCATGATATGGCAAATCAACATGACAAATTTTCTTAAATATTGATTAGCATGTTTTTTGTGGAATCTGAATTTGTGATAAAAAAACCATAACTTTAACCAATCAAATAATTAAAAAACAAATAGAAAAATGAAAAAAAAGTGGATTACTTTAATTGTAATTGCTGTAATAGCAATTATTATCTACTCATCGATAAAAGGAACTTATAATACGATGGTTTCATTGGATGAAAATGTTACCTCACAATGGGCTCAAGTTGAAAACGTATATCAACGTAGAGCAGATTTAATACCCAACCTTGTTAATACAGTAAAAGGATATGCAGAGCACGAACAAGAAACTTTAACAGAAGTTATTGAGGCACGTTCGAAAGCCACATCAACTAATATTGATGCAAGCAATTTAACTCCAGAAAATATTCAGGCTTTTCAGCAAGCACAGGGAGGTTTAAGTTCAGCATTATCAAAATTAATGGTAGTTGTTGAACGATACCCTGATTTAAAAGCCAATCAGAACTTTCTTGAATTACAAGCTCAATTAGAAGGAACAGAAAATAGAATTACTGTTGAAAGACAGAAATTTAATCAGGCAGCACAATATTTTAATACTTACATTAAGCAGTTCCCAAAAAATATTTATGCCAATATGTTCGATTTTGAGCCTAAAGCATATTTTAAAGCTGATGAATCTGCAAGTGAAACACCAAAAGTAGAATTTTAATTATGAAAGCATCCAATTTTTTTACTACAGAACAAAAGAAACAAATTACCGATGCCATTAAAGAAGCTGAATTAAATACATCGGGTGAGATAAGAGTGCATATTGAAATGGACTGTAAGGAAGATGTTTTAGACCGTGCAGCTTTTATGTTCGAAAAATTAAAAATGCATAAAACAGAATTAAGAAACGGTGTACTTTTTTATCTTTCAATCAACGACCGGAAATTTGCTATTTTAGGCGATGCAGGAATAAACGCTGTAACACCTGAAAATTTCTGGGATGAGATTAAAGAAACAGTAATCGGCCATTTTAAAAAAGAAGAATATGCCGAGGGATTAAGCAAAGGGATTAAAATGGCCGGTCAGGCTTTACAAGAGCATTTTCCTTATCAGAAAGATGACATTAATGAATTATCGGACGACATTTCGTTTGGAAAAAAGAATTAATTATGCAAAAAATAAAAAACTACTTAATCTTAACACTTCTTGCAATAGTTAGTTTGCAAGCTTATAGTCAGGAGTTTCCTGAAAAATCGAGCCGTATTGTCAACGATTATACCAATTTTTTATCCGTAAATGAGAGAAATGCTCTGGAACAAAAGTTGGTAAATTTCAGCAACCAAACCTCAACCCAAATTGCCATTGCCATTGTACCAAGTTTACATGGTTACGATGCTGCATCCTATGCATTTGAACTTGGCGAACGATGGGGTGTTGGCCAAAGAGGCAAAAATAACGGAATTTTAATTCTGGTAAAACCAAAAACTTCCGATTCGAAAAGAGAAGTTTTTATTGCTACTGGCTATGGTGTTGAAGGAGCTGTACCCGATGCGATTGCTAAACGAATTGTTGAAAAAGAAATATTACCTAATTTCAGACAGGGACAATACTATAAAGGTTTAGACCAGGCTACAAATACTATAATCAGCTTAACGAAAGGCGAATATACTGCCGACGAATATCGTGAACAAACCAGCGGAAATGTTGGTTCTGCCATTCCTGTGATTATTATTTTTATGCTTGTTATAATTTTTTCTATCATGGGAAGAGTCCGCAGAGCACGCCATTATGCAGTTGGTCACAATCTTCCATTTTGGATTGCATTAGGCATGTTAAGTTCTTCGGGTCGAAGTCATAGAGGAAGTTTTGGCAGCTTTTCGTCAGGTTCCGGTAGCTTTGGAGGTTTTAGCGGCGGAGGCGGCTTTGGCGGCTTCGGTGGTGGTAGCTTCGGCGGTGGAGGCGCCGGTGGAAGCTGGTAAATTTATACAACGAGAAAAATAAAAAGGTACCCAAATCGGATACCTTTTTTATTTTGAAAAAACTTATGTTATTTAAATTCTTCTTCCATATCTGGATCAACCAATATTCGTCCGCAATATTCGCAAACAATAATTTTTTTACGTGAACGAACATCTAACTGACGCTGTGGGGGTATTTTATTAAAGCAACCGCCACAAGCATCACGCTGAACAGAAACTACTGCCAAACCATTGCGTGCATTTGCCCTGATCTTTTTGTAAGCATTTAACAACCTGTCTTCAATAATTCCCTGAATAGATTCGGATTTTTTTACTAAATCTTCTTCTTCTTTCTGTGTTTCAGAAACAATGGAATTAAGCTCAGCTTTTTTATCTTCCAAATCACTTACTCTGTCTTCAAGAACTTCTTTCGATTCTTTAATAATTTCGCTTTTCTCCTCAATTTTTGCCGTAAATTCTTTAATTTTCTTTTCGCAAAGCTCTATTTCAAGATTTTGAAATTCCATCTCCTTAGCAAGCGAATCAAACTCACGGTTATTACGAACATTATTTTGCTGTTCGGTATATTTCTTAATTAAAGCCTGGGCTTCTTTAATTTCATTCTTTTTATGCGTAATAGAATCCTCTAGTTTATCAACTTCTTCTTCGAAATTTTGAATACGCGTTTGTAAACCTTCAATTTCGTCTTCCAAATCCTGAACCTCAAGAGGCAATTCTCCACGCAAACGTTTTATATCATCAATTTTTGAATCAACAACCTGTAGTTCAAACAGTGCCATTAATTTTTCCTCTACCGTTAGATCTTTAGTTTCCTTTACTTTAGCCATATTTATAAATAATTTATCGGATTTGAATTTACTTCTGTCAAATAAACTGCAAATTTAGGGAATTTTTTGATAAGTAATTCATAAAAAAGCTCTTTTGTAACCTGCTCCGATTCAAAATGTCCAATATCGGCAATAATAATCTTATCTTCAGCATCAAAAAACTGGTGATATTTAAAGTCAGCCGAGATAAAAACATCGGCATTTTGTTTAATTGCATCATTCAATAAGAAACTACCACTGCCGCCACAAACAGCAATTTTTTTCACAGGTTTTTTAAGCAATTTTGTATGTCTTATGCATTGAGCTTTAAATGTTGTTTTTACTTTTTTAAGAAAATCCAATGCAGGCAATTCTTTTTCAAGCTCACCAATAATTCCCGAGCCGGCTTTTTCAAATTCGTTGGTTATTGGATACAGATCGTAAGCAACTTCTTCGTAAGGGTGTGCTTCAAATAGTGCGCTTAATATCTTATTTTTAAAATGCCGCGGGAAGATGGTTTCAACCCTGATTTCTTTTTCATAATGTATCTCATTTCTATTGCCAACAAAAGGATTTGTTCCTTCTCCGGCTCTGAATGACCCTTTACCTTCCAGGTTATAACTACACATGTCGTAATTACCAATATAACCTGCGCCGGCATCAAAAACAGCTTTACGGGTTTGTTCTGCCTGGTCAACAGGAACAAAATAAACCAGTTTCATTAAATGATCCTTTAACGGCACCAGCATATGGGTATTTTGTAAATTAAGCTTTTCGCCTATCTTGCTGTTTACCCCGTCTTGAATATTATCGAGATTGGTATGTGCCGCATAAATAGCAATATCATTTTTAATTGCTTTAATAATGATACGCTCAATATAATTTTTTCCGGTTATTTTTTTTAATCCTGCAAAAATAATGGGATGATGAGCAATAATTAAATTGGTATTTTTCTTTATAGCTTCTTCAATAATATCTTCAGTTACATCAACAGTAATTAATGCCCCCGTTGCTTCTTGCTCTTGATTTCCTGTAATTAATCCAGCATTATCGTAATCTTCCTGGAATGCTAATGGAGCAAAAGATTCGATAGATGAAATGATCTCACGAATTTTCATGTCAAAATATTTTAAAGATTTTTTGCTGATGAAATATTAAAAAGCTACATATCTTCGCGTATTTCCAACAACATAGCTCTTATTTTTTTAAGCGATTTTACGGCTTCGAAGTTTTTTGTTGTTCCTTCTTTATTTTCTTTTAGTTTCTTTTTGGCACCTTTTAGGGTTAATCCTAACTCTTTTACCAAATAATATATCATGTGAAAATTTTCAATATCCTCAACCGTAAAAGACCTGTTTCCTTTCTTATTTTTTCTGGGCTTGATAATATCAAACTCTTTTTCCCAATATCTGAGTAAAGATGGATTCACATTAAACATTTCGGCTACTTCACCAATACTGTAATAAAGCTTTTCTACTTTTTTTTCTTTATATGGCATACATTTCGATTTAAAAAAACGAAATTCCCGTTTATTTAGTCCAATAAAATTAAAAAATATTCTTTAACAAACAAAGTTAATTTTTTATCCCGTAACAATATAAATATCCATTGCGAGAAGCAATATAAATTTTTTGATTAAAAACAATTGGAGTAGCTTCAAAAGAACCTGGTTTTTTATCTAATAATACAAAATTATTCTGTTCGTCATATTCAAAGAGATATAAGCCCCAGTAAGTTGCAACAATTAATTTATTATCTACAAAAATTGGTGTAGAAATGGATGGTCCGGTATGGTATTTTAAAACCAATTCGGGTGTATTGTGAACTGTTAAACTATCGGGTCCTAAAACTTTTTTCAATGAATCAATTTGACGGTGATTTACTACATATAAATACTCGTCAATTCCGATAAAAGCAGCCAAATGGTTTTTATTTTCTTCAATATAGTTATCATTAATTCCTGTTGAGCCAATGACTCCTCCCTCCCAGCCTGCAAAATCATTATTTTCTGTTGGAAAATACCAAATAACAGCATCTTGAGGCTTTTTGCCGGGATTTAGTTTAAAAATACCTCCCTGCCCTTTTATATACTGTTTTTCTACCGAGACTAAAATACAGCTATCAGAAGTAACTACGGCAGAGCCATCCATATCGGAACCGATATAAAAATCCCAGTCAATTTCCTTAGTTTCTAAATTATACCCAAAAACATGGCCGGAACCCGATGCAACATAAATCCTGCTTTTTAGCAATGCAGGTGATGATTCGGTAACCACATTATGTTTATGATCATAAACATCATCCATGGTGTAGAGTTTTAACTCCTGGTAAATTTCAGGCTGAAGCATACCATTCATCATTTTAGCATCTCTGTGATCGGGATTAAAAACAGTAAACAATGAGTTTTCCAGTCCAATATAAACTGTATCGTTTAAAATAAGCGCCGATCCATCTACATCTCTCGAGTAGCTGTGTGTCCATTTCTGGTCCATACGCCACAATTCTTTTCCAGTAAAATATGAAATTGCACGATAACTGGGTATATGTTTTGCATCCAGGTAATGTCCCGTTCCCAGTCGGCTTCCTTGCAAAATAACTAATTCATTTTCTAATGAATCTGCCTTTTTGTTTACCCAAATGGTACCTGTGCCTTTTATTACATCATCAAATTTATATTGCCAAACCAGTTCTCCGGTTTCGGCATCTATTTTTTTCAGGTGATGATCGTATGCACCCTGGATTAAAAATAGTTTGCCATTCTCATTTACAAGCAGCGGTTGCCCTGTCCAACCAGCACCAGCCCATTCTTTGGTACCTATATTTCTCGAAATAACGGTTTCTCCTTTTCCAAGGTAATGTTTCCATACCAAGTCAAGCCTATCAGGAGGGTTTTCGCCATAATAATTTCTCTCCCAATTACCTAAAAAGGTTTTAATAATTGGATAAGTAACAGAATCTACCTGAACAAACTTTTCAGTAATATCTTCAATGTTATGAATCGTATCATTTTGAGCATTAAGACAAAAAAAATTCCCTAAAAAAAGGGAAATAATAATGGTTTGAAAAATTTTCAACATGGAAAATATTTTTTTAATCGAATGATTGTCCGCTATTGGTTGAAATAAAAATCATCTTATCAAATTCTTCGGGTGTAAGGTCGTTAAAATAAAAATGAACAGGATTAACCTTTTTATTATTCTTATAAACCTCATAATGCAAATGAGGAGCTGTTGAAGTTCCTGTTGAGCCAACAAAACCAATTACATCACCTCGTTTAACATTCTGTCCTTTTCGTACATTAAATTCGTTTAAATGTGCATATAATGTTTTGTAACCAAAGCCATGATTTATAATAACCCGTTTTCCGTAACCTCTTAGCGAATTTTCTACTACTTCAACTACACCATCGCCGGTAGCATATATTTCAGTTCCGGTGGGTGCAGTAAAATCCATTCCATAATGAAATTTACGGATTTTATAAATTGGATGTATACGCCAACCCCATCCAGAGGCTGTACGTGTTAAATCTTTATTGGCAATAGGCATAATGGCCGGAATACTCGCTACCATCTTCTCTTTATTTTTAGCCAAATCTATTAAATCATCATAAGATTTTGTTTGTACGTAAAGCCTTTTGGTTATTTTGTCGAGCCGTTGTGCTGTTTGAATTACAAGGTCTGAATTATCATAACCCTGCAAATCTACATAATGATTTGCACCTCCATATCCTGCCGAGCGTACCGAAGGCGGAATGGGTTCTGTCTCAAAAATTACCCTGTAAATATTATCGTCTCTATTTTGTAAATCACCAAGTGTTTTCTCAACCAACTCAAAACGGTTGTTTAGCACCTCATACTGAGCCAGTAATTGTTGGTTTTCTCTTATCAATCCTTTTTCTTTTGGGGTATCAAAAAATATTGAGAATAAAACATTATAAATAACGGCAATAATTAGGGTAGCAGAAAAATAAGCCAAAAAACGATAAAACTTTTGCTTTCCTGACAAAACAATTTTATCGTATCTTAAAGTGTGATGATCAAACTTATATTTGACTTTAGCCATACTCAATTTACTTTATGGCTCAAATATAAGGAATTATTTTAAAAATTAATCCATAGGGGTTCTTCTTTTTGAATAGGTCGCAATCATTAAATCGTATTCTTCGGGAGTAATATCGTTAAAATAGTAATTAATCGGATCAACGGGCCTGTTATTTAAACGAACTTCGTAATGTAAGTGCGCTCCGGTTGACCGGCCTGTATTTCCCAGGGTTCCAATAATATCGCCTCTTGTTACTTCTTGGCCTACCTCAACATGTATATCTTTTAAATGAGCATAAACTGTTTTGTATCCAAAGCCATGATCAATGGTAACTCTATTCCCATATCCATAAAATGAATAACCGGCTTCAATAACAATACCATCTCCGGTAACAAAAATATCAGCTCCAACCTGCCCTGTAAAATCCATCCCGTGGTGCATAGTCCTTTTGCCGGTAAAAGGATCCTTTCGGGAACCGAAGTAATCGCTAATACGATTAAAATCTCTTAGAGCTAGCGGTTGTATAGCCGGAATAGCTGCAAGCATTTTTTCTTTATTAAGGGCATATTCAATTACCTTGTCAAAAGACTTGGTTTGAACATATAGTTTTTTGGATAATACATCTAACTTTTTGTAGGTATTAATCAACATTTCAGAGTTTTCCATACTTTCAAACTCGTTATAACGGTTAACACCACCAAATCCAGCCTCACGGACAGATGTTGGAATAGGATCTAACTCAAAAATAGTACGATATAAATAGTCATCCCGATGCTGAATATTTGCAATCTTTTGATCAATCTCATTAATTTTTGCATTTAAAATATCATATTCTGCAAGAATAGTATTTTGCTCTTCTTGAAGCATATCAACTTTTGGGGTTGTATAAAACGAGGTATATATTAAATTAAGTAACAATGCTGATGACACTGTTACCATGGTAAAGGCTAAAAATCTTAATAAAATTTGTTTTCTAACTAATTTAACTTTCTTAAAAGTGAGAGTGTTTGAATCAAAGTGATATTTGATCTTTGGCATGACTCAAATTATATATTATTTACATTAAAAACTAAAAAAAACACAACGTTAGCGACAAATCTAACTTAAATAAATTAATTTTACAACCCGTAAATATAAAAATAAATTTTATTTTCTTATTTAGTTAACAAGTTTTAACTGTTTTTAAAATAGATTTTTATGAATTCGAAAGAAATCAGAAGTGCTTTTTTTAATTTTTTTGAACGCAAAAAACATACTGTAATTCCTTCTGCTCCAATGGTTATTAAGGATGATCCAACCCTTATGTTTACTAATGCAGGGATGAATCAGTTTAAAGATATTTTTTTAGGAAACAGCAAAGTAAAATATAACCGGGTAGCCGACTCACAAAAATGTTTAAGAGTATCGGGCAAACATAATGACCTTGAAGAGGTAGGACACGATACTTATCATCATACGATGTTTGAGATGCTTGGAAACTGGTCGTTTGGCGACTATTTTAAAAAAGAAGCCATTGAATGGGCTTATGAGTTTTTAGTTGAGGAGATGAAAATTGATCCGGAAAGATTATATGCCTCCGTTTTCGAAGGAAACAAAGAAGATGGGATACATCTGGATTCGGAAGCTAAAAAATACTGGAGGCAATTCTTACCTGCAAATCGAATTCTGAATGGCTCTAAAAAAGATAATTTTTGGGAAATGGGTGATACCGGCCCCTGTGGGCCGTGTTCGGAAGTTCATGTTGATTTAAGAAGCGAAGAAGAACGTCAAAAAACGCCTGGCGAAAAGCTTGTAAATAAAGACCATCCGTTGGTTATTGAAGTATGGAATTTGGTTTTTATACAATACAACCGAAAAGCAAATGGAGAACTAGAAATGCTACCACAAAAACATGTGGATACCGGAATGGGGTTTGAACGACTTTGCATGGTTCTTCAAAATAAACAATCGAACTACGATACCGATATTTTTCAACCCATCATACAATCTATAGCTAAAGCTTCAGGTAAACAATATGGAGAAGACCAACAGGCTGATATTGCCATGCGTGTAATTGCCGATCATTTGAGGGCAATTAGTTTCTCCATTGCCGATGGACAATTGCCATCAAACGTTAAAGCCGGCTATGTAATTCGCAGGATTTTGCGTAGAGCCGTAAGATATGGATACACATTCCTGAATTTTAAGGACCCTTTTATGTACAAACTTCTTCCGGTATTAATTCAAATCCTTGGGGAGGCCTATCCTGAACTCAAAACACAGAAAGAATTGATAGAAAAAGTGATTCGAAAAGAAGAGTTATCATTCTTAAAAACCCTTGAGACAGGAATTCGTTTGCTTGACAAAATCATAAAAAATACCAAAGATCAAAAATATAATGTAATATCCGGAAAAGTAGCTTTCGAACTTTACGATACCTATGGATTTCCTCTTGACCTCACCGAGCTCATTGCAAGAGAAAACAAACTGGCTGTTAATAAAAAAGAGTTTGAACAAGAGATGGAATCGCAAAAAAACCGTTCGCGAAGTGCTTCTGCTTTGGATACTGATGACTGGGTTGAGCTTTATAAAGATGATGTGGAGGAATTTGTTGGATATGATTATCTGCAAACCGAAATTAAAATTATACGTTACAGAAAAGTAAAACAAAAAAATAAAGAATTTTACCAGCTGATATTTAATATATCGCCCTTTTATGCAGAAAGTGGCGGACAGGTTGGTGATACCGGATATATTGAAGCCAATGGTGAAAAAACTCACATTATTAATACTATAAAAGAAAACAACCTAAACGTACATATTACCAAAAAATTACCAACAGACCTTAAAGCAACTTTTAATGCCGTAGTAAATACAAAAGAAAGAGTTGCAACAGCAAATAACCATACTGCAACACACTTGTTGCACTATGCATTACGTAAGGTAATTGGCGATCATGTTGAGCAAAAAGGTTCGCTTGTACACCCCAATTACTTAAGATTTGATTTTAGCCATTTCCAGAAGTTAACCGATGAACAAATTAAAGAAATTGAACAAATCGTTAACGAAAAAATACGTGAAAATATTGAAATTGAAGAATATCGCAACATACCAATGGATGCAGCTTCTGATATGGGAGCTATAGCTTTATTCGGCGAAAAATACGGAGATATTGTAAGGGTTATAAAATTCGACGATTCAATTGAGCTTTGTGGAGGAACCCACGTAAATAATACCGGGCAAATTGGCTTTTTCAAAATACTTAGCGAAAGCTCCATTGCTGCTGGGATTCGAAGAATTGAGGCCATAACCGGTGAAAAAGTGGTAGAATTTGTATTTGAACAAATAAATGAACTTAATGAAATTAAAAGCTTATTAAAAAATCCAAAAAAACCGGTTGAAAGTGTAAAAAACATAATGGACGAAGTGGCAAAGTTGAACAAGCAAATGGAAGAAATGGTTAACCAGCAGGCACAATCGGTGAAAAAGCACTTAAAAGAACAAATTGAATCTATTAACGGTGTTCATTTTATTGGATACAAAGTAGGCCTCAATTCTGCATCGGCAATTAAAGACATAGCTTTCCAGCTAAAAAACGAAATTGATAATCTTGTTCTAGCCATTGGTGCAGAAATAAATGGCAAAGCCAATTTATCGATTATGATTTCTGAAAACCTGGTGAAAGATAAAAACTGGAATGCATCCGAAATCATCAGAGATGTGGCTAAAGAAATTCAAGGCGGAGGTGGTGGACAACCATTTTATGCTACTGCTGGTGGTAAAAATCCAGCAGGATTAGAGTCTGCCATTGAAAAAGTTAAATCGATTATAAGCTAATTCAATAAATTATAGGCCCATATTAAACATATTAAAGAACTACTAAAGAGGCTTTGAAATTACTTTTTTTACTTTGGGGAACCCTGCTTGGCAAGGTTCCCCAATTTTTTTGGATACACTCTTTCTTTTTATTCAACATTTACACCCACTTCAGTGTTAGAATAATCATCCAAAAAATAAATTTGTATATTTGAAGCGAACTAATCAATCTTGCATCATATGGAAATCAAAAGGACATTCGATCTGCTGGACAGATATAAAGAGTTGTATCCCGATAAAGAGGATGCATTGGCAGGAAAACAAAATGGTGAATGGGTAAAATACACATCACAAGATTACATCAATTATGCCAACTGGATAAGTTGCGGACTACTAGCATTAGGATTTAATAAAGGCGACAAAATTGCGACTATTTCAAATAACAGGCCTGAATGGAATTTTGTGGATATGGGAATGGCTCAGATTGGGATTACTCATGTACCCATCTATCCTACCATTGGGCCAGAAGAATATGACTATATTTTAAACCATTCGCAAGTTAAAGCTGTAATTGTTTCAAGTCAGTTAATTTGTAACAAAATAAAAGCTGTTGTAGAAAATCAAAAATCCATCCAAAGTATTTATTCATTTAATGATGTTGATGATATCAATTCCTGGGAGATTATTGTTGAAGAAGGTAAAAAAACCCAGGATAAACTGATTGATAAAGTAAATGAAATAAAATCAGGAATTGATAAAGACGAGATGGTTACGCTTATTTATACTTCCGGGACAACAGGAAATCCCAAGGGAGTTATGCTTTCGCATAACAACCTGGTTACAAACTTTATCAGCACTTCGAAAGCCCACGGGCTGGGTGCACAACACCGGACTTTAAGCTTTTTACCTTTATGCCATGTTTACGAAAGAATGGTAAATTATCATTTTCAGTATAAAGGAATAAGTATATATTATGCAGAAAATTTAGGAACGATAACAACCGACATAAAAGAAGTTAAACCACATATTTTTAATACAGTCCCCCGGCTTCTAGAAAAAATTTATGATGGGATCATTGGAAAAGGAAAAAACCTACCCTATTTGAAGAAACAGATATTTTTCTGGGCGGTAAATCTTGGTTTAAGATACAAGTTAAAAGCAAAGCACCGGTATTTTTATAATATCAAGTTAAAGATTGCTCGAAAATTAATCTTTAGCAAATGGAAAGAAGCCCTCGGAGGTGAAGATATGTTGATCGTTTCGGGTGGTGCCGCCTTACAAGAACGTTTAGCAAGAATTTTCTGGGCAGCCGGAATGCCTGTGCTCGAAGGTTATGGATTAACAGAAACCTCTCCGGTAATTGCAGTTAATCACTATACTCCTTGCATTTGTAAATTTGGTACTGTTGGACCCGTTTTAGAAAATGTAGAAGTTAAAATTGCCGATGATGGCGAAATTCTTTGCAAAGGACCCAATATAATGTTAGGTTATTACAAAGAACCAGAGTTAACCAAAGAAGCCGTTGATGAAGACGGATTTTTCCACACTGGCGATATTGGAAATCTTGATAATGAAGGCTTTCTAAAAATTACTGACCGTAAAAAAGAAATGTTTAAAACATCGGGAGGTAAATATATTGCTCCTCAGGTTGTTGAAAACAAGCTTAAAGAATCATTTTTTATTGAACAGCTTATGGTAATTGGCGAAAATGAAAAATTTGCCAGTGCTTTAATTTCTCCTAATTTTAAGTTTTTACACGACTGGTGTTCTATTCACAAAGTGCAATACAGAGATAACCAGGAATTGGTTCAATTACCCGAAGTAGTAGCCCGTTACCAAAAAGAAATCAATAAATACAATCAAGAGCTGAGCGAAACAGAAAAAATTAAACGTTTCAGGCTGGTATGCGAAGAGTGGAGCCCGCAAACAGGTGAACTTTCGCCCACACAAAAATTAAAACGCAATGTCGTTTCCGAAAAATACAAGAATCTTATTGCAGAAATTTATCAGTATGATAAAAAACAACAACAAAAGAAAAGTATTTTCTCGGTAAGCGGAATTACCAATGGAATTAAAAACGGATTTAAAAAAACCAGTAAGAAAGGTTAATTTCAGCTAGACAGGTTAAAAAAGTCCGTTGAACAATGATCAGTACAACAGGCATTCCTGCCTGTTGAAAGGTGCTCAAACAAAAATTAACAGACAGAAATGTTGGTTGGACTTTGATGGTTAATAATCAACGCACAGGAATGTGCGTTGAACAAAAAAAGCAGCTCCCGAATTAGGAGCTACTTTTTTAAAAACCTACCGACAATTATGCCTGGAAAGTTATTGAATCATTTTATTGAATCATTAATTTAGAAATCCTCATGGATTTACCATCAGTAATTCTGATGTAATACAATCCACGAGCTTTCTCAATTATATCAATTGATTCACGGTAGAATCCATCCTGAGTAATTTGTTTCTGGTAAACCACCTGTCCCTGAATGTTAATAATTTCCACATTGAAAGTTCCAGCTTTGCTGGCATTCATTTCAAAGGTAAACGCTCCATTACTTGGGTTAGGATAAATATTCATAGAAACAATTCCATCAGGATTATTAATACCGGTTGAAACACTGTAAGAACCAGTAGAAGTTGAAGTAAGCTCATCATCTGAAGCAGTGATTTTATAGAAAACTTCAGCATCAGAGGCAGGGATAGTACCTTCAAACTCATCGGTTGTTTCTACCTGAGCAAATGTAACTTCAGTATCTTCAGATCCTTCTGCGTTACCATAGAATAATGCAACTGATAAGCTGGCAGCATCTGTAAAATCATCAGTTACAGTTGCCGAAACAGTTACATCATCTGATGATGAAGGCGTTGTTGGGTCTAAAGTAATTCCTGAAATTGCAGGTGCTTCATTAATGTCATTTGCATCTCTGGGTGTAATCTTATCACCGAAGTAAGTTTGTCTTAATCCGGTAATAGAATACTTGGCTCCAATTGTAAATGTGTGCTGATAACCCAGTATATCATCAACCTTAATTTGATCTCCACTTTCATCAGCAAAAGTCCATTCTTGATAATTTGACGGGCCATCTGTACACTCAATACCAATTAATTTAACCAACATTCCCTCATGACTTTCGGTTAATGTTGTAGCTAAATCAGTAATTTCAATTGGATCGGGTAAGGTTACACCTTGTTCGATTACAATATAATCTTCAACATAAGAAATTTGTGTTCCATCCTGGTATTCATCTACCGTGCCAACTACCCAAGCAGAATCACCCAATGTGGCAGTATTATTGTCAGGTGCATATACATAAATACCATTCCATTCTTCTGCTTTGGCCTGCATAAAGAATCCACTACCACCAACTCCGGTAACAATTCCTGATGTTTTTACAAACTCATCCAGATATGGTGAATCTCCTGAAGCTTCATCAGTATATTGAATGTCATAGATAGAAAGCTCCATTGGCTCGGGTTTAACAATTGAAACTTCCCAGTTTTTAATGGTAGTTCCATCCTGAGCAGTAACTACATAAACCTGTGGATCAGTAAAGTCTCTGGCATCGGCAGTATCAGCAATGGTTGCTCCGGCCGACACGGTAAACTCAGGTTTAACCGAAGTTACATCAAATCCATAGGGAGCATAAATTGTAACAATAGTATCAGTTTCATTTATTTTAATACTATCCACATCCGCAAGTTCAACTTCAATAATATTTGCTTTATCACTTAATGTTGCGGATTCGGTAACTGTTACCGTCCAGTCTTTGGTTGTTGTACCATCTGCTGCTGTAACGGTGTAAACTACCGGATTCGTAAAGTCTTGCTCAACACCTGATTCAGGATCAATGGTAGCTCCATCGGAAATAGTAATGGTTGGTGTTAAAGCAGTAACATCTGTTCCGTTTATAACAGTAATATCAACAGTAGCATCGGCTGTAGTAATAACTGCATCCTCAGCATCTATTGAACTTCCAAAAGTAAAATCTAATATTTCTGCTTCATTGTTAAGTGTTGTAGAGTGAGAACCTAAATCATCAAAATAATCAGCAGGATAAACTTCCCATTCAGAATCAGTTTCGTTGGTACCTGCCGAAGCTGCCCAATCTGTATTTCCTTCAGAAATACCATATTTTCTAACTAATGTATGATTCTGAGTTGCATCTTCAGTTCCAGCCACATCCCAGGAGCCTTGAACTAATTCTTCGCCAACAACATCAATAAGAACGGTATCTGTTCCTTCAATTTTAAACAATCCGATAGCATCATCACCAGTAAATGAAGGAACTCTACAACCATCACATCCGGTTCCATATGAAAGGCCTAAATCACCTACATCAGTAATGCCTTGATCTGCATCATTATTATAGATAACATATACATCACCACCTGCTAAAGCTCCTGAAAGAGGAAGTATATACTCAGACATTTCTTCTCCGTCTCTAATTGCCCATCCGCTTCCATTGTAAGATTGTTTTATAATATAATTGCTTAAATCTAATTCTGAAGATGAAGGGTTATAGAGTTCAATGGCTCTGTTGTTACCATTGCTTTGTCCTTCAACATATTCAGAGATGAATAAATCGGATTCGGGCTCAGGTAAAACATCAAAAGTTGCACTTGTAGCATCAGTAA
>CAZSIC010000066.1:0-1435 GCA_964606845.1 uncultured Bacteroidales bacterium | reverse complement strand
CCTGATGTTTCGGCTTCAAAACCATGCTGATCAGCATCAATCATAAATTGAATAACTTTTCCATCTGCCACCGTTGGCGAAAGAACTACTTTTAGAACTACATTTACACTTCCTCCATCAGGTACAGTAATTTGCCCATCAGCAAAAGCGAATGCGATTGAATCCATTCCAAATTCAGGGTCTCCATCAAAATCTACCGGAGTACCATCAACTTCGAACCAGCCAGTATCAACTTCAGTTTCAAGGTCAAGCGTAAAGTTAGGCCCGTAAAAGAGAACCATCTGGCTAACATTTGTTGGTTCAGCATCCGAAGTACCAACATCATTAATATCAAAAGAAAATACTTCAAATGCTTCGGCAGTTTCGTCACCATCAACAACTGCAATAGTAGCAACAGGAATCTGGGTTGTTGGTTCTTCTACATAAGAATCATCATCCATTACCTTATCATTAACCGTAACAGTATAAATTTTAGTTGTTGTTTCATCCTGAGCAGTAACAATAACTACGTAACCTGTTGCAATATCTGTGGCAACTGTTACACTGTCTTCTTCATAAGTTTCAAAGGTTGCATTTGTAGCTGGTGTAAGGTTACCTTCAAATTCCACTAGTGTAGTTTCAAATGGTACACCTGTTATTGTATTTTCCGTATCATTAATAACATATACGGAGGATGTAACATAAGCCTCAGTGCTTGGTGCATCTATGGTTATAGTATATGTTTTTGTTGTAGTTTCATCCTGTGCTGTTACTATAACCTTATAACCAGTAGCTAAATCAGTAGCAACTGTGGCTCCATCATCTTCGTACACTTCGAAAGTTGCTCCTTCTGCAGGAGTTAAATTACCTTTAAAAACAGAAAGCTCAGTACCATAAGGGATGTCTGTGATTGTCTCTAAATCATCATTAACAGTATATTCTGTAGATGAAAGGGTAGCATCATCACTTCCCGGTGTAGGTAATCCAAGGTTAGCAATACTATCCTGTTTCCAGACAATCCATTCAGAATCTTCTGTATTTGTTCCGGCGGAAGCTGTCCAGTCAGTATTACCTTGCGATGTACCAAATTTACGGAGTAAGGTGTGGTCCTTAGTTGCCCCGGTTACACCTGCCACATCCCATTCCTCTTGTACACCTTGTATGCCAATGATATCAATTAATACATCGTCTTTGAATAACCCTAAAGCATCATCACCATTAAAGTTTGCGATTGTATTATCGTTAATGTCTGTTTCATCCTGTATTCCCTGCATTGCAGAACCATGTGAAACTACATAAACATCACCTGCTGTTAATGTACCTGTTAAATCGAGTGTTGTAGTGCTCCAATCACCTCCATTCATGGCAACTTTAAGAACATAAGGTGTAAGATCAAAATCTACATCACCCGAATTGTATATCTCAATGGCTTTATTAAAACTACTAACTTCAATAT
>CAZSIC010000065.1:16195-19068 GCA_964606845.1 uncultured Bacteroidales bacterium | reverse complement strand
ATGAATGTAATTGAAAAGATTCAGGAGAAATGTTTTGAGAAAGGAGCAGATGAAATGTTAGTGTATGTAAAAATTCAGAATCGAAAAGACGGCAATGTAACCATCGAAGATAAGATGGAAAAATATGATTGAAAATAGCGTTTTAATGAAAAATTTAAAGGCCGGCTGAATTGCCAGCCTTTATTTTCTTATTCTTTGTTTTCTCCCAGGTCATCGAAATTAACGTCTGAAGTATAATTGTCATTTTTTGTGTTTTCTACTTCATCTTTTGTGTTTTCTACTTCAGAGCTAACTTCAGCATGTTCAAGAGATTCTGTTTCTTGTTTCTTAACTGCTTCTTTTATGAAGTCGATTACTACTTGTAGGTTCTCGGTAAACTTGTCAAAATCTTCTTTATACAAGAAAACTTTGTGTTTTTCGAAATAATGCCTTCCTTCCCGATTAAACCGTTTTTTACTTTCTGTGATGGTAAGATAATAATCATTTTTTCGGGTTGTTTTTACATCAAGAAAGTAAGTTCTTTTCCCTGCTCTTACAACTTTAGAGAAAATTTCATCACGTCCTGTGTTCTTCGTTTCGTTACTGTTTTCTTTTTTCTCTAACTCTTCATTTTTGTCGTATCCATCCATCTTTTAATAATTTAGTTGGTTTAAATTAATCAACACTCAAAAGTAAAAAAATATTTATAAAATCATTAAGATTTAGTTTTTTTTTAAAAATAGGTTTTTAACACGAATGTTAATAAAATGATTGGTGCCATAAAAGAATGCAATCATAGGTGTTTTATTTAATTATAATTGCTTGGTATTTTAAAAACTAAAGGTTTTTTAATGTTTAATAAATTCTTGAACTGAATAAATTATCCAAAAATCGTGTTATCTATTTTAAAAAAATCATTTACTTTGCATTTTCAAATCTAAACATAAATATTAAGGAGTTCTTTTAAAATGATTAGCCGGAGATTATTACGAATAAAAATTCTTCAAATTTGTTACGCTTATTTTAAGTCCGAGGGACAAACCCTTAACCAGGCAGAAAAGGAGTTGTTTCATAGTATCCAAAAATCTTACGATTTATACCATTACTTATTATTACTCGTTATTGATATTGTTAAATATGCACAGTCGAGAATTGATCTTGCTACACAGAAACTTGTACCTACATTCGATGATTTAAACCCAAATACCAAATTTGTTGATAATAAATTGGTAAAACAGCTTGAGAATAATCTTCAGCTAAATAAATATCTAAACGACAATAAATTAAGTTGGGTTAATTATCCTGAATTGATAAAAAATTTATACCTTGAAATAAAGGATTCAGATATTTATCAGAATTACATGAATTCAGAGCAGCGGTCTTATAAAGAAGATAAAAAATTTATTACCGATTTGTTTGCAAAGGTTATTATTCTGTACGAGCCGCTGTATCAAAATCTCGAAGAGCAAAGCATTTACTGGAACGATGACCTTGAATTTGTAACAGGTATGATTATTAAAACATTAAAAGGGTTCAAAGCCACAAGCGATGAATCGGTTGAATTAATGCTTTTATTTAAAAATGAAGATGATAAGGATTTTGTTAAAAGATTATTTCGTAAAACAATTCTTAATCATGCCGAATATCAAAATTTAATTGCTGATTATATTAAAAACTGGGATATTGAAAGGGTTGCTTTTACCGATATTGTTGTAATGGCACTAGCCATTTCTGAATTAATTGAGTTTAACGAAATTCCTGTAAAAGTAACATTTGACGAGTATATTGAAATAGCCAAATTTTATAGCACCCAAAAAAGCAATGTTTTTATAAATGGGGTGTTAGATAAAGTTGTAGCTGATTTGAAAAAAGAGGGAAAAATTAAAAAAACCGGCCGTGGTTTAGTCGGTGAAATATAATATTTCTTGATGGTTTCCAAAAATAATTATTACTTTGTATTTCAAATTGAATGTAAGCATGATAAGTAAAATAAAAATAATAATTGCAGGTGTTTTTTTACTTTTTGTAGCTGCATGTTCTTTGAAAAGCAATGATGAAAATCAAAATATAGTAACAAATGTAAAAGGAGTGACATCCGTTAAGTTTGATACTTTATACCATAATTTTGGGAATTTAGTACAGGGTGAAAAGGTTTCCTATATTTTTAAATTTAAAAACATCGGTACAACCGATTTAATCATTAAAGATGCTTATTCCACTTGTGGATGCACCGTTGCAAATTATACCAAAGAACCCGTTTCAGCTAATAATTATGGAGTTGTTGATATTGTTTTCGATAGCGCAGGAAGACAAGGAGTGCAATATAAAAATATTGTATTAGAAATGAATACTAAACAGGAAAAACATACGCTTTCAATAAGAGCAAATGTGATAAAAAAATAAATATAAATCTTAATTAAAATTAAAAATGATGAACAATTTATTGTATGTATTATTAATGGGACAACCCACTGAGGGACAAAGTCCATTAACCTCTTTTTTACCGTTATTATTGATAATTCTTATTTTCTATTTCTTTATGATTAGGCCACAAATGAAAAGGCAGAAAGAACTTAGAAAATATCGTGAATCGTTAAAAAAGGGTGACAAAGTAATAACAACCGGCGGAATTTACGGTAAGGTAGATGGGCTCAAAGATAATTATGTTATTGTTGAAATTGACAATGATGTAAAAATTAAAGTTGATAAAAGTGCTATTTTAAAAGATGCTACTGATATTAGTGCATCTAAATAATTTTTTTTTAATAAGCGTTTAAGGTTTTACTCTTAAACGCTTTTTTAAAATTTTCCATAATTGTGGTTGCTAAAAATATCGAAGATAATATTAAAAAATTTTTTATCAGAAAAAATTTAAAATCTGACAAAAGGATTTT
>CAZSIC010000065.1:0-16185 GCA_964606845.1 uncultured Bacteroidales bacterium | reverse complement strand
AACACAATCCTCTGGTACTGCAGTGACAACGGCGGCCTGCCCGGCGTCGGATCGTAAAATCTGACAAAAGGATTTTTGTTTTTTTGATATTCTTATCTATTGCCACCATATTTTGGTTTCTCAATCAATTGGAAAAAGAATACGAAACTGAAGTTTCTTTACCGGTAAGGTATAACAATTTTCCCAATGATAAAATTCTGATAAACGATTTACCCAAATTTTTTAGTATTAGAGTTAAAGCTTATGGTTATAAGCTGCTTGAATATAAAATAAGCAATAAATTTTTGCCTTTTGTAATTGATGTTAATTCAATTACCATGCGGTTATATTCCAGACAAGATTATGTTAAGTTTTACTCATTAACAAAAAATATAGCTGATAAAATTGAGCAACAGTTAAGCTCTGAATTGCAAATTATTTCTATACAACCCGATACATTGTTTTTTGATTTTGCCGAGCGGATTTATAAAAAAGTCCCTGTGGTATCAAAGTTAAATCCTATTCCTGCTTCGCAATATATGATTAAAGGAAATATTGTTTTAAAACCGGATAGTATTACTATTTCTGGAGCAAATCCTATTATCGATACAATAAACCAGGTTTTTACAAAAAAAGTTGAAATTACAGATTTAATCGATAATTATAATGACGAAATACCATTAGAAAAATTCAATAATGTTGATTATTCTAACGAACAAGTAGAAATCTCAATTACCATTGAAAAATATACTGAAGGAAATTTAAAAGTGCCCTTGCATGTTAAGAATGTTCCTGATTCTCTGGTATTAAGAACATTTCCCAACGATATCACTGTATCATATTTTGTTGCACTAAGCGATTACGACAAAGTATTACCGCAGTTTTTTGATGCAGTCGTTGATTATAATGATATCAATATTAAAAACAATAAAGCTAAAGTAAGAATTACCAATTCGCCTGAGTATATCAGGTCTTTAAGATTTTATCCACAAACAGTTGAATATATAATTGAACGGAAAAATGATTAAGGTAGGTGTAACCGGCGGAATAGGAAGTGGTAAAACCTTGGTTTGCCAGATTTTTCAAAAGCTTGGTATTCCTGTTTTTAATGCCGACATAGAAGCAAAAAAAATTATTAATTCCGATAAAGATGTTGTTGAACAAATAAAACATTCGTTCGGCAGCGATATTTATGCAGGAAATATAATTAAAAAAGAGGTGCTGGCACAAATTATTTTTAATGATAATAAAGCCTTAAACCGGATAAACTCAATTGTTCACCCAAAAGTGCGTGAATATTTTTTAGATTGGGCCGAAAAACAAAAAAGCCAGTATGTTATTGAAGAAGCTGCCATCCTTTTTGAAAGCAATGCCTATTTGGACTTAGATTATATGGTCAACATACATGCAAGTAAAGAAAGCCGTATTAATCGTGTAATGAGTCGCGATAAAATTGGAAAAGAGCAAGTGTTAAGCCGAATGAAAAATCAATTGTGCGACGAAAAAAGAATGAAGTTGTCAGATTTTACCATTTATAATGATGGTGACAGAATGTTATTGCCACAAGTAGTTGATATTCATCAAAAAATATTAAATAGAATTTAGTTGTTATGGGAAAATTCGGAAAATGGATAGCCGGAGGTTTAGGTTGGGCCTTTTTTGGGCCTGTAGGAGGAATTTTAGGATTTGCCCTGGGTTCTTTAATGGAAAATGTTGAGGCTCAGCCCAGGTCAGGCTATTCTATGACAACCACAGGCAGTTTTGCTGCAAGCTTACTCGTACTTATTGCTGCTGTTATGAAAGCAGATGGCAGGGTATTAAAATCGGAATTAAATTATATAAAAAAATATTTTGTAAAATCTTTTGGTGAAGATTCTGCTGCCGAGGCTATACATATGCTTCGCGATATTTTAAAACAAAATATCCCGGTTCAGTCAGTATGTGTCCAGATAAAACAAAATTTAGACTATTCTTCACGGCTTGAGTTGTTGCACTTAATGCTTGGAGTGGCAAAAGCCGACGGACAGGTTGATGCATCCGAACTAAATACTATTGCATTAATTTCGAGTTATTTGGGAATTAGTTCAAGTGATTTCGATTCCATTAAATCGATGTTTGTGGAGGATGTGCATTCAGCTTATAAAATTTTAGAAGTAGAACCAGCAGCATCAGATGAAGAAGTGAAAAAAGCATACCGCAAAATGGCTGTTAAGTACCATCCCGATAAAGTGAGCCATTTAGGTGAAGATTTTCAGCAAAAGGCCAAAGAAAAATTTCAACGGGTTAACGAAGCATACGAAAAAATAAAAAAAGAGCGTGGAATGAATTAATTTTTAAAATTATTTCTCAAATTTGAAATGAATATTATTTTTGCATCTCATTAAAAATTAAAAATCAAATTTATGCTAAAAGATATTTTATCAATTTCAGGGCATGGCGGATTATTCAAATTTATTTCGCAAGGCCGGCATGGTATTATTGTGGAATCGCTTGAAACAGGAAAGCGAATGAATGCCTCGGCTACAGCAAAAATTAGCGCATTGGAAGATATCGCAATTTTTACAGATACAGAAGATAAACCATTGAAAGATGTTTTAAAAGCGATTTATGAAAAAGAAAATGGAGGAGAAACTATTTCGCATAAATCATCGGCTGATGAACTGAAAAACTATTTTGAAGACATATTACCCGATTACGACCGTGATCGTGTTTATGTTTCTGATATTAAAAAGGTTATTCAGTGGTATAACTTGTTGCATAAATTTGAAATGTTAAATTTCGAAGATGAGGAAGAAGAAAAAGGCGGCGAAGAAAACGAAAAGGAAGGCGATAGCGATAAGGAAGAAGAAAAATCAGAACCTAAAAAAGAAAAACAAAAAACTGAAAAGAAACCAAAAAAAGACAATACAGAAGAAAAGTAAAATATTTCAATTATAAGTAATAAAAAATCCGCTCTTTTGCAGCGGATTTTTTTATTTGTATTGGTCTGTTAAATAACTTATTCCTTCTTTTTTTGATTTTTTTCATCAAGAATCGATATAACAATACTTAAAATAATGGCTAATTGAAAAGAAGTTTCCCAATTAACTTTTGCAGGTGGGTGAAAACCAAGACTCCATAAATAGGTTACAACTGCAGTAACTGCAAGTGTTATTGCAAAGAATAAGATAAAATTTACGATTATTTTTGTTGCTTTCATAATGATAATTTTTAACTATATTGCTAAATATTTATGAAGTACAAGTTATAAATTATTTATTGTTTTAACAACCAGTTATTTGTTAATTGTTAAAACCTGAAAAAGAGGTGCTACTCATCAAACTCCTTTGATTTTTCCCAAACCACATTCATTTCGTCCAACGTCATATCTTTTAGCGAAATTCCTTTTTTTAAGGTTTGGGATTCAAGGTAATTGAATCGTTTAACAAATTTTTTATTGGTTCGCTCTAACGCGGTTTCCGGATCAATATCATATAATCTTGCTGCATTAATTAACGAAAAAAACAGATCGCCAAATTCAGCTTCTACCTTGTCATAATCTTCGGTTTCTACTTCCTGTTGTAGTTCGTTTAATTCCTCTTTTACTTTATCCCAAATCTGATTTCTTTCGTCCCAGTCAAAACCTACTCCGCGGACTTTCTGCTGAATCCGGTTGGCTTTTACAAGCGCCGGAAGCGATTCGGGTACACCGGATAAAACCGTTTTTTTACGGTCTTTTTCTTTCAACTTAATAGATTCCCAGTTTTCTTCCACTTCTCTGCTGTCTTTAACATTAACATCGCCAAAAACATGCGGATGGCGATGGATTAATTTTTTGTTTATTCCTTCAATTACATCGGTTAAATCAAAAGCATTTTTTTCTGATCCAATTTTGGCATAAAACACAATATGCAGCAATAAATCACCCAGTTCTTTTTTTAATTCCTGCATATCATTTTTTATAATCGCATCGGCTAATTCGTATGTTTCTTCGATGGTAAGCGTGCGGAGCGATTCCTTGGTTTGTTTCCTGTCCCACGGGCATTTTTCGCGCAGTTCATTCATAATTTCTATTAATCGCTCAAAAGCAGCTAATTCTTTTTTCATTTTTTATTGAAATTTTATCCGTATCGATGAGTTTATATCCAAATTTAATAGTTCAGCAGCATTTCCTCCATTAATAGCAATTTCCAGTAAATTTAATGAGTTAAAAAGCGCCAGAATCTCACCAACCGATGTTTCGTGGTACGATTGGTTTATTTTCGAAATCATATAATGGTTGCTCTGAACAAAAATTTTGAATGGCTTATCTTTTACAACCCGTTCAAATAAATCTTTTGAAACATTGGTAATGGCATTCTGGAATGAGTCAATATATACTATACTTCCGGAAATTACATTATCTTCAATGGTAGCACGGAGTGGAACCCGTTTATTTATTTTTTCTGTTTTTGTTCCTAAGCGATCCAAAGAATCGCCATTAATTATTTTACAAGCTACCCCGGAAAATACATCCAATGCCGGGAAACTTGTTGGTGATATATCATTTAACAAGAAAAATTCTGGTTTTTCTTCGTCTTTAAAAAGCAAACTGAAAACACCATTATCGGTTCCCAAAAAATATTGATCATTACATTTAGCTAAAATAAAAGGCTGATCGTGCAACATCTCTGTTTTAACACCAATAATATGTACAGTTCCTTTAGGATAAAAGCGGTAACAGTTTTTTAGAATAAATGCAGCCTGAAAAATATTAAATGATTTTATTTGATGAGTAATATCAACAACATTTACATGATCACATCCACTGTAAATCGAACCTTTTACAGTGCCTATATAAAAATCCTCTTTATTCCAGTCGGTTGTTAATGTTATGATTGGCATAAATTGATTAACCTAAATAATTTTAAGATTAAAGTATTTTTGTTTATTTTCGATGATTCAAAATTTATATGTATTACCTTTGTTTGTTGATTTATAATAAAATACAAAATCAACCGGTAAAAGGATACATTTACCAAAAATAAACAATATTTGTGGGAATTTTATGATAGAAAAGGTTATATATTTAGAAGGAATTGAGCCCGTAAACATTTATGGAGTTAAAAATGCACGACTTGAAAAAATTAAGGCATTTTATCCTAAACTTCAGATTATTGCTCGCGGTGATGAGATTAAAGTAAAAGGAGAGGAGCAGTCGATTTTTGAATTCGAAGAAAAACTTCAGTTGATCATTGAATATTTTTTAAAATTTAAAAAACTTTCCGATACAGAATTTGAAGAACTGTTAAAAGGTGAAGGCGAATCTTTATTAAAAAGAAAAGAAGAATCCGACGATGCTTTAATTTACAGTAATAATGCACGGCCTATAAAAGCCCGTACTATTAACCAGCAAAAGCTAGTTGATGAGTATGATACCAACGATTTACTTTTTGCTATTGGCCCGGCAGGTTCAGGGAAAACTTATACTGCCATAGCATTAGCTGTAAGAGCCTTTAAAAATAAAGAAGTAAAACGCATAATTTTAACCCGTCCGGCCGTTGAAGCAGGTGAAAATCTGGGTTTTTTACCCGGAGACCTGAAAGAAAAGCTGGATCCCTATTTACGTCCGCTGTACGATGCGTTAATGGATATGATTCATCCTAGGAAACTGGCCGATTTAATCGAAGACGGAATTATTGAAATAGCTCCACTGGCTTACATGCGCGGACGTACACTCGATAATGCTTTTGTAATTTTAGACGAAGCACAGAATACAACCGTAAACCAGTTAAAAATGTTCCTTACCCGGATGGGTAAAAATGCTAAATTTATTGTTACAGGCGATATTACACAAATTGATTTGCGGCCGAAAAATAAATCCGGCTTGGTTCAGGCTTTAAAAATTTTACAAAACATTAAAGGCATTTCAATTGTTAATTTTGACGAAAGAGATATTATAAGGCACCATTTGGTTAAATATATTGTTGATGCTTATAAGAATAATTTTAACGATGAAGAAGGGAGCGGCAGAAAACAGCAGCAGTAGGCAGTAGGCAGTAGGCAGTAGGCAGCAGCAGTAGCAGCAGCAGTAGTAGTCGCAGTAGCAAGGAGAGATATGTTAAACAAATTTACTAACTTGTCTGCCGATTAATCTCCCGTAGGCTAAAAGCCGAAGGTAGAAGCTTTATAGCGTTCGCTGGAAGCTTTAGACGCTTACGCTAAAGCTTCAGCGGCAGCGTGCGGTTGCGAAGCGTAGGCAGATTTATATTTACGATTTTACAAATTCACAAATTCACTAATAAACCAATAAACTAAATTATGGCACAAGCAGTAGTAAAAACAGACTTTGAATTTCCAAAACAAAAAAGCGTTTATAAAGGGAAAGTTCGTGATGTATATAATATTAACGATGAGTACCTTGTGATGGTTGTAAGCGACCGGATCTCAGCATTTGATGTTGTTTTGCCTGAAGGGATTCCTTTTAAAGGACAGGTATTGAATCAAATAGCCGCTAAGTTTTTGGATGCAACATCAGATATCGTTCCAAACTGGAAAATTTCTTTACCCGATCCAATGGTTACTATCGGACATTATGTTGATCCTTTTCCTGTGGAAATGATTGTTAGAGGATACTTAACCGGAAGTTCATGGCGTTTATATAAAAAAGGAGGGCGCGAAATTTGCGGTGTACCATTGCCAGAAGGTTTGGTTGAGCACCAGCGTTTTCCGGAACCAATATTAACTCCAACTACCAAAGCAGATGTTGGTCATGATGAAAATATATCGAAGGAAGAAATCATTAAACAAGGGCTTGTTTCTAAAGAAGATTATGAAATGCTTGAAAAGTACTCATTAGAGCTATTTAAAAGAGGAAGTGAAATTGCTAATGAAATGGGATTAATCCTTGTTGATACGAAATATGAGTTCGGTAAAAAAGATGGTAAAATTTATTTAATCGATGAAATTCATACTCCCGACTCATCGCGTTACTTTTATTTAGACGGATATGACGAGCGTCAACAGAAAGGAGAGAATCAAAAGCAATTATCAAAAGAATTTGTTCGTGAATGGTTAATGGACCAGGGTTTTCAGGGAGAAGAAGGCCAGCAGGTTCCTGAAATGCCCGAAGAATTTGTTAACCAGGTATCTGAAAGATACATTGAACTGTATGAAAAAATTACCGGCGATAAGTTTGTAAAGGCAGAAGCAAGCCAAATTATTAAAAGAATTGAGAAAAACGTTACAGAAGAATTAGATAAGTTATTGTAGTATACATAAATACTAACCGCTAGGATGCTAAGACACCAAGTAATGATTACATTATTTAACAGCTTAGCGTCCTCGCATCTTAGCAGTTAAATAATTAGTTTTTAACATTTTCTACGAAACAAAATATCTGCTTTAAAATCATAATTTCAAATAGCGCTTAAACAAACCAAATATTGTATTCTCTCTTTTTAATTAACATCTTTTAATCAAAGTTTTTAAATAATCTTATTACTTTTGTCTCTTAATAATAATTAAAAAATTAACAAATGGACAAAGTATTAGGTATAGGTAATGCATTGGTTGATATCATGACAATGCTTCCAGATGATTCTACTTTAGAAACATTCTCATTGAAAAAAGGTAGTATGCAACTTTCTGAAAAAGATTTTTCAGATCAAATTAATGATGCAACCATTGATTTCGAAAAATCTCAATCATCAGGTGGTTCTGCTGCCAATACTATACACGGATTAGCGAGCTTGGGAGTACCCACAGGTTATATCGGTAAAGTGGGCGACGATGAGTTTGGCGTTTTTTTTAGCAACGATATGAAAGCACACAGCATCCAGCCTTTTATGTTAAAAGGGAAAACAGAAACAGGTCGTGCCATAGCTTTAATTTCACCCGATTCGGAGCGTACCTTTGCAACGTATCTTGGTGCTGCAATTGAATTAGCTGATATCGATCTAAATGCCGATCAATTTAAAGATTATAAATATTTACATATAGAAGGTTACCTTGTTTTAAATCAGCTGCTTATGAATAAAGCCGCTCAACTGGCCAAAGAAAATAATATGAAAATATCACTCGATTTGGCGAGTTTTAATGTTGTTGAGGATAATCTTGAGTTTTTAAAAGAGTATCTAAAAAATAATGTAGATATTGTTTTTGCCAACGAAGAGGAAGCTAAAGCATTTACAGGAAAAGAACCCGAAGAGGCTTTGCATGATATGGCTGAACAAAGTGAAATTGCAGTGGTGAAAATTGGTAAAAATGGTTCGTTGGTTAAAAGCAATAACAAAGTTTATAAAATTGATCCTTTAAAAGCAAAAGCTATTGATACAACTGGTGCCGGCGATTTATATGCTTCGGGATTTTTATATGGTTTGGCAAAAAAATTACCTCTTGATGAATGTGGGCGTATTGGTTCTATTTGTGCCAGTAAAGTTATTGAAATAATCGGATCGAAAATGACAGATAATACATGGGATGAAATAAGAAGTTTAATATAATTAGAATTCTTTTCCAAGTTAAAGGATGATTGATGAATTCAGTTATCCTTTTTTTGAACTTTTACAATATCATTTTTGTTATAACCTAAAATTATTATTATGAATAACTGGCAGGAAACAAATAAGGGTTTAATAAAAGTATTTACTTTCTACAATTTCTTAAAAGCTATAGACTTTGTGAATGATGTGGCAAAAATTGCTGAAGCAGCCAATCACCATCCCGATATTTTTATCCATTCATACAATAAGGTTAAAATTACCTTATTTACTCATGATAAAAATGCAGTTACCAATAAGGACCATGAACTGGCTAAGCAAATAAATCATATAATTAGAGAATAGTTAATATTTTTTTAAAATAGATGAATGTTTTTTTAAATTAAATATATTATATATTTGTTTACATAATAATTTACTAAAAAATAAAATTGTATGAAAAAAATAGTTCTTGTTCTATTGTTTGTTTTTGGATTATTAACTTATAGTCAAGCTCAAATTTTCAATACCGGACAAACTTTGAAAAAAGGTGTTGCAGCCTTAGGTGTTCAACCTGCTATTCATGTTAATGGAGGAGTTAATGGAGCTATTTTATATGCACATGCAGGTTATGGATTAACAAAGGGGATTGATGTTGCTGTTAAAGCTGGCGTTGGGAGATTAAATACATATTATTTGGGTGGAGATATTGAGTTTGCAATTGCCAAGCATATGTCTTTGGCCTTTGGAGGACATAAATCAGGAAACTTTGGAGTTGATGGTACTTTTTTATTTGATATACCCATAAAAAATAAAGCGGTAATTTATTCAGGTTTAGATTCGGATGTTAATTTCACAAGCCGTATAAATTCAAATGGTGATAAAGTAAATGATATTGATTTGTTGGTTTGGATTCCTGTTGGTGTTGAGATAAGAATCTCAAAAAGTATTCATTTCCTGGCAGAATCATCAATTGGTGTTACGCCAGCTAGTTATCATATCATTGGAGGTGGAATTAATTTATATTTTTAATTATTTTTTAGAATTTATAGCTAAAAGGGCTGTTTTTTATATTATAACAGCCTTTTGTTATTTTGTTAATACCAAATTGTTGTGAAAAAATATACTCCTATTAATGACAAGATTCTTTTTATAGAAGAAATGTTATAATTCATCAAATATTTAGCATTAAACTAATAATGGTTTTGCAAAATAATAAAACATTGCTTAAATTTATATTTAATATAAATGGTTGATAGATAAATATTAGCGATTCTGACATTTTAACAATGTTTTATGGCAATTTCAAAAAATCCATATCTTAGATTAGAAAGTAAAATTTCTGGAATTTTAAAAGCTTACAAGTCAAATAATTTTACTTTACAACTTAAAGCACGCGTATTTTTCAATATCTGTATTGCTGCTATCTTTGCACTTTTAATTCTTATAGCTTCATCAACTTATGTGCAATTACATGGTCCTGAGAATAAACTTAATTATCAAATTTTAATTCCTACCGTTGTTTTACTAATCGTTTTTATTGTTTCTCTTTTTTTATTAATTAAAGGGAAATATAATATTGCTTCCCATTTATTTTTAATATCAGCCAATATATGCGTTTGGTATATTATGTTTTTTAGTAAAACCGGACATATCGTTATAAAATTTGATACAATAGTGATTGTTTTAGCAATTATTAATAGTATTCCTTTATTTATTCATAAGTACAAATCAACCATCATAATATATATAGTTGTTAATTTATTGCTCCTGTTGTTTTTTGTTAATTCTTTCAAAAACGATTATGGATTAACTAATTTTATAATAGTCGATTATTTAGTTGATACATCTATAGCTATCCTTTTTTCTGGTGTGGCAGCTTATCAGATTGTTCGAATTAATAATAAGGCATTGAATAAGGTTGAAGATGATTATCGAAAGAGAATTCATGCTGAAAAAGCATTAAAGGAAAGCGAAGATTTTAGAAAAACAATCTTTGAAAATTCAACAATTCCTATTGTTGTAATGGATTCTAGAACCTTAGAATATATTGATCTAAATGCTGCAGCTGTAAAAGTATTCGGATTTGATTATAAGGAACATATTTTAGGGAAAACACCCATTGAACTTTCGCCTTCGAATCAAAATGACGGAACTTCTTCCAAAATAAAGGCAATGGATTATCTGGAAAAAGTTAAAAATGAAGGAGCTGTTAGTTTTGAGTGGCTGCATCAAAAACCAAATGGAGATTTGTGGGATGCCGAAGTTCACCTGCTGTCTTTTGAATTAGATAATAAGTTGTTTTATCAATTTTCGATTATTGATATTACCGAACGGAAAAAAGTTGAAAAAGAATTAACAGATAGCGAACTAAGATATCGGACCATTTTTGAAGATGCCCAGGTTGGCATTTACCAAACAACTCCAGAAGGTGAAATTTTGCAAGCGAACCCTGCTTTATTAAAAATGTTAGGTTTTAATTCAAAAGATGAATTATGTAAAAGAAACTTAAATAATGGAACTGCTTTTAATAGTAAAAAGCGGTCAGATTTTATTCAGGCAATAAGTAAAGAAGGGTTTGTTAAAGATTATGAAAGTGATTGGCTAAAGCAAAGTGGGGAATATATTACTGTTAGAGAGAATTCGAGGATTGTGCTTAATGCAAAGGAAGAAATTGATTATTTTGAAGGTTTTGTTGTTGATATTTCCGAACAAAAGAAGACACAGGAAGAACTTAAAAAAAGTGAAGAGAAGTATCGATTATTAATGGATAATCTCAACGAAGCGATAATGGTTGTAGATAATGATGACCGGATTCAGTATGTAAATAAAAAATTTACTGAAAAGCTTGGGTATCTTTTAGAAGAGATAAAAGGAGAAATAGGTTATAAATTATTAATTGAACCGAAAAATCATCATCTAATAATTGAAACCAACAAACGACGAATTAAAAAAGAGAAAAGTTTATATGAATTACCTTTCGTAGCAAAAAATGGCGAAAAAATTGATTTTCTTGTTAGTGGTGCTCCTGTTTTAAATGCCGATGGATCGACTATTGGATCAATCGGAGCTATGGTTGATATAAGTGATAGAAAACAAACTGAGAGTTCCTTGAAAGAAAGTGAGGATCGATTGAAAATGGCATTAGTGGGAGCAAAACTTGGAATGTGGGATTGGGATATGCAAAACAATATCATTACTGTAAACGATCTTTTTGTTGAAATGCTGGGATATCAACTTAATGAGTTTCCCGAAGGTATCTTAACCTTTGATGATTGGAAGAAGATGTTACATCAGGACGACTTTAATGAGGCCATGAAATTGTTTAATAAACATGTTGAGCAAAAAACTGAATTGTATGAGGCAGTTTTCCGCATGAAACATAAAAATGGCGATTGGAAATGGATTCTCGCAAGGGGGAAAGTTTTGGAATGGAATAATGACACTCCTGTAAGAGCTTTGGGAACCCATTTGGATATTACTAACAATAAAAAAGCCCAAATTGAATTAAAAGAAAGTGAAGAGAAATATCGTGAGATGACTGAATTATTGCCAATAGCTATTTGGGAAACTAATCTGGAAGGTGTTTGTACCTATACAAATAAAGTAGGGCTTGATATTCATGGTTACACATTTAATGATTTGGTTTTGGGTATTAATGTGCTCGATTTAATTATCCCGGAAGAAAAAGATAAGGCATTAAAAGGTTTAAAAAACAGAATAAAGGGTAAACTAACAAAAGGCGAAGAATATACAGCAGTTAAAAAAAATGGAGCTAAATTTCCTGCACGTATATATACTAGTGTAATATATAAAAATAATAAACCCGTTGGCTTCAGGGGTGTAACGGTTGATATTACAGAAGCAAAAAAAGCTGAAAAACAACTTAAAGAAAGCGAAGAAAAATATAGAACCATTATTGAAGCGTTTCCTGATATTATTATGATTTCTGACCTTAAAGGGAATATTATTTTTGGTAATGGTGCATTGGAAAAGATTACTGGTATTACTCCAAAGGATTATAATAATCCAAACCGCAAAGCACATATACATCCCGATGATTTGCATATTATACAAGATGCAACAAATGATTTATTAGAGGGAAATCAGGTGCATACTGATATCATTGAAAATCGTTTTATCGATATGTGGGGAAATATTCATTGGTTTAGCGGTATAATTTCAAAATTAGTTATCAATAATGAAATATACTTACAAACAATATCGAGAGATATAACCGATAAAAAACAAATTGAACAAGAATTGGAGAAATACAGAGAACACCTAGAATCTTTGGTTCAGGAGCGGACAGAGGAACTTGCTGCTGCTAATGAAGAATTAACTTCTACAAATGAAGAATTACTCAATCAAAGACAGGAATTAGAAGCCGTTTTATTAAATCTGCAAAATACACAAAAACAATTAGTTCAATCGGAAAAGATGGCTTCGTTAGGTATTTTGGCTTCAGGTATAGCTCATGAAATAAACAATCCCCTTAACTTTATCAAAGGTGGAGTATTTGGAATCGAATCCTATCTTAAAGAAAATCTGGAAGAACATATAGATGAATTGAATCCTCTATTAGATGGAATTAATGAAGGAATTTGCAGGGCATCAGACATAGTTAAAAGCCTAAATCATTATAACCGCAGAGAAGATACAAAAATGGTTGAGACTGATATACATTCAATCATAGATAATTGTTTGGTGATGCTTAAAAATCAAATAAGAAATAGAATAGAGGTAGAAAAAAATTACACTCTCAAAAAATATGAATTATTAGGGAATGAAGGAAAGTTGCATCAGGTAATTCTGAATGTTTTAAGCAATGCTGTTCAGGCGATAGATAAAAAAGGAACCATAAAAATTAGAACTTTTATCAAAAGGAAACAATTTAGGCTTCAGGTAAAGGATAGTGGTTGTGGTATTTCTGAAGAAAATTTGGATAAAATCCTTGATCCTTTTTTTACTACCAAAGAACCCGGAAAAGGAACCGGATTAGGACTGTCTATTACTCATAATATTTTACAAGAACATAATGGCTCTATTGAATTTAGTTCAAAACAAAATATAGGAACCACTGTTTTAATTACCTTACCTTTAAAAGATTGAAATGATGGATAAAAATATTACCATACTTTATGTCGACGACGAACCTGTAAACCTGAAACTATTTGAACTTAATTTTAGAAAAAAATATAGTGTTTTAACAGCGCTTTCAGGTACCGAAGGTTTGGAAGTTTTAAAAGCTAGTAGTTATATTGATGTTGTTATTAGTGATATGAAGATGCCCGGAATGAATGGAATAGAATTTATTAAAAAGGCTAAAACCGATTATCCCGGAATTAAATTTTTCATCTTAACCGGGTTTGATATTACAGATGAGATAGCAGAAGCCTTAGAACAAAATCTTATTCAAGAATATTTTCGTAAACCTTTTAATATGAGAGAAATTGAAGAGTCAATTTCTGAGGCTTTGCAATAATATTTTGCGAGGGCCTCGCTCAAAGCAAAACCCTCGCTGATCATATCTTAAAGCTTAATCCAGCTCTTTTAATAGTTCATTAATTGCTTTTTCCAGTTGCGGATCTTTATCGTTTAATCGATCCATAAAAGTATTCTTAACATAAATATCAGGAGCAACACCAGTCATTTCTAAATCTTCCCCATCTAATGTATAACAACCCCACGCCGGTAAGCGAGTGTATGATCCGTCAACCAGTCTTCGGGCTGATGTAAAAATTATCCATCGATAAGTTTCAGTACCAATGATCTTACCTAGTTTTAATTGCTTAAAGCCTTCGGCAGTCATTTCGGCATCGCTTAAAGAATGTTCGTTAATCAATAAAACGATTGGTTTTCCGGCTGGCGTGAAATTAGGTTGCGGCGATAATTTTCCATCTCTGTATTTCCATTTCATATAGGGCTTTTGCGAAAGAAATTGTAGTACATCATCATGAACATTTCCTCCGCGGTTGTATCTTAAATCCAGAATTAAAGCATCTTTATGAACGGCTTCGGTAGTCATATCAATCAGAAAATCTTCCAAACTGCCAGAACCCATATTCTTCATGTATACATAGGCAATTTTATCTTCTGATGCTTTATCTACCAACTTCTGCTTGCTGTCAATCCACCGGTCGTAAAGCAAACTGTTTAGCTTTTGGGAAGTTATTGGGAGAATCTTTACTTCATAAGTTGATTTATTGTTTTTAAAGGTTAGCTTTATTTCATCTAATATTTCAGGGTGATTAAAATAAGCATTTCTATTTACTGATCGCTTTACTTTTGTATCGTTTACAGCAATTAGCTCATCACCGGGCTTAATTGGATTTTCTAAAATATCTACCGGCGATTTTGCAACCAGCTCCTTTACTTTAAATGGATCAGAATCATCGAACAGAATACCTGTTTCGTTACTTCTTAATTTATAAAATGTTTCCTGTTCTTTACCATTAGATCTAAAATCAAGGTGTGAGGCATTTAATTCTCCTAACATATCAATTTGCAGCTTGCGCAGATTTTCCCTGTTTCTGATGTAAGGCAAAAATTGTTCATAATAATTGCGGGTTTCTTCCCAGTCTATTCCATGGTAATCCACATCGTAGAAATTTTCTGCCAAAGCAGCCCAGTTTTCATAAAACATTTGAACAAATTCATCATTTAATTTTTTGCTAAAAGAAAAATCAATGGATATTTTATCCAGCTTATTTCCCGAAAGGTTTATTTCATGGATATCTCCTTTTACCAAAGCATAATATTTATCTTTCGATTTAGTGATCATACTAAAAGAATAATCCGAAATGCTTTTTGTTTCATCCTTTTCAAAGGGTTTTAATGTTATTTTATTTAAAGATGATTTTCTATCATCAGTATAAGAGTTAAAAAATAATAATTCTTTATCTTTTTCTTTAAAAATATATGGGCTGTGATGTTTTCCGCTCACATTGGCAACTTCTTCCCAGCGTTTTTCTATATTTTCTAACTCAAATTTTATGTTAATGGTAGTATCTTTTTTGCTTTTACGATTAAAAAGATCCTCATATTCGTCTGATTTAAAATCTGGAGCAAAACGATATAATGGAATTCGGTATATTTTATTGGTTCCTTTTCCTCTGGGAAATCCTGGAAAAAAACGCTCGGCACTAATATATAAATATTTTCCATCGGGCGACCAAACCGGATCATTCTCAGGAACACCATTGTTAGTAATATTTATACTTATTTTATTATCAATATCATAAATCAAGACATCGGGTTCAAAATTTCTAAAGGCTGTATATGCAATATATTTTCCATCAGGTGAAAAGCGTGGTTGCGAGCCACGAAACCAAAATTCATCTTCAATAATTTTATCAACTTTTAAAGATTTTAAATCGAGTAAATGAATATGGGAAGAGCCACTAATATAAACGGCTTTTTTACGATCGGTCGATAATTCGATATTACGTTCCGTTTTGTTTTCAAAGGTTAATTGTTTTTCATCTGCATTTTTTTCAGCAGAAGTTTTAAAAATGTTGGTCCATCCTTTATTGGTTCTTGAATATAAAAGGTTTTCGTTGTCTGACAACCACTTAACTTCAACAACACGCTCTTGTGGATGTGTATTGATTTCTTTTAAAAATTTCCCTTTGATATCAGAAACAAATAATCTTCCACGCGAAACGAACGCTATTTTTTTATGATCGGGCGAAATATCAAAATTTGAAATTTTACCTTTAACATTAAATTTCTGATGTATATCAAGCATTTCGTTTTTGTATATTTT
>CAZSIC010000064.1:0-19488 GCA_964606845.1 uncultured Bacteroidales bacterium | reverse complement strand
GTCGCGTATCAGGGATATTATTATTTCCCTGATGGTTGGAGCATCAGTAACTATTGTTATTTTACACAGCAGGGCTTTAAATACTTACGAACCCGTTTCTTCCTTTTTTGCAGAAAACAGTTTACTAAAAGCCCATGGACGAAATATAGTAAATGTGATACTTGTTGATTTCAGAGCTCTCGATACACTTGGTGAAATTACTGTTTTAACACTTGCAGCAATAGGTGTTTTTAGTTTATTCCGTTTTACTATTAAAAAAAATGATATAAATGAATAATAACAGCTTAAGAAATATCATTCTGGAAAATATAGTCCGGCTCTTTATGAAAGTTATGGTTGTTTATTCCATATATCTTTTACTTCGTGGACATAATTATCCAGGGGGAGGATTTATAGCAGGTATAATTGCATCCACTGGTTTTATATTCTTTGCTATCATATTTGGAACCAAAGCATTAACCCATACCATCAAAGTTCAACCGCAAATATTTATTGCAACAGGATTATCTTTAGTTTTTATTTCAGCATTTCTTCCAGTAATATTCTCAACCGAGATATTAACCGGATTATGGATGCATACAGATATTCCCGTTTTGGGAGAATTACATTTGGGTACTCCTTTAATTTTTGATACAGGAGTATTTTTTGTAGTAATTGGCGTTATTTTAACAATTGTTATTAGTATAATGGAGGTATTAAAATGGAATTAATATTATCAATTTTTATAGGATTATTATATGCATGTGGCGTTTACCTGGTTTTAAGGCGGAGTATCGTAAAAGTTATACTGGGTATTTTTGTGCTTTCAAATGCTACAAATCTTATTATTTTTTTATCAGGAGGTATTAAGCGAAATGGTGCAGCGTTTGTAGCTGAAGGTGCCGAAAAAATAGATCCTTCAACAATTAGCGACCCACTACCTCAGGCGCTTATACTTACTGCCATTGTTATAAGTTTAGGTATTGCATCATACATTCTTGCATTAAAATACAGATATTTTGAAGTAACCGGAACACATGACCTTGACCAACTCAGTAAAACGGACCAAAGATGATTTTACTCCCTTTAGCCATATTAACACCTTTCACTTTTATCATTCTGGCATTATTTATAAAAAATGTCAGCACAAGAAATTTTTTATCGTTAACCCTGGCAGTTATTAATTTAGGAATTGCTATATATATTTTATCAGCCATTCATAGTGCAGAGATGCTAAAAACACAAATGGGCTCCTGGCCGGAACCCTATGGTATTACGCTCGTTGCCGATCGTTTCAGTGCTTTTATGATTCTCATTTCGGCAATTGTATTTCTGGCTGTAACCATATATTCAATTCAATCAATTGATTACGACCGTTTAAAAAACAACTATTTTCTTTTTACCTATGGTATTTTAATGGGAGTAAATGGTAGTTTTCTTGCAGGCGATATTTTCAACCTTTACGTTTGGTTTGAAGTGATGCTCATGGGGTCATTTATTCTTATCAGCTTTGGAGGCGAAAGAACCCAACTCGAAGGAGCCATAAAATATTTGATCTTAAATCTTATTTCATCTTTCTTCTTTTTGGCCGGGATAGGAATTCTGTATGGTAAAATGGGTAGTTTAAACATGGCCGACCTGGCTTACAAATTTTCACTTACAGGTGACTTCCCAAGCCTTTTTGAACCTTCCCTTATTTTATTATTGGTAGGTTTTGCTATTAAAGGTGCATTATTCCCATTCTTTTTCTGGTTACCAGCATCATACCACACCCCTCCACCTGCTGTTTCAGCACTTTTTGCCGGACTTCTTACAAAAGTAGGAATATACTCACTCATACGCATATACACGTTATTTTTACATTATTACGATTATTTCTGGAATCCAATTATTTTATGGATGGGAATTTTATCGATGGTAATTGGAGTAATTACTGCCACTTCCCAATTCGATTTCAGAAAAATATTATCTTTTCATATCATTAGCCAGGTGGGATATGTAATTATAGGACTTGCTTTTTTTACAGTTTCAGGTTTAGCTGCTGCTATCTTCTTCCTGGGCCATAATATGTTATCAAAAACAAATGCTTTTCTTGTAGCCGGGTGGGTACACAGGGAAAAAGGAACATTGAACTTAAAGAACTTAGGCGATATGTTTAATCGCCATACACTTTGGGGCATACTTTTCTTTATTTCTGCATTTAGTTTAGCAGGATTGCCTCCATTAAGCGGATTTGCAGGAAAATATTTAGTAATTAAAGCAGGGATTGAGAATAACCAGGTCATTGTGGCTATGGTTGCATTATTTGTTGGCCTTTTTACACTTTTTTCAATGGTTAAAATTTGGATCGAAGTATTTTGGAAAAACAAGCCTGAAAAAGAAAATATAATAAAATCAATAGATAAAGATAAAAGCTTACCATTTGGTTTTATGATAACCGGTTCAATCATTTTAGCTATTTCAATAATAATTATGGGAGTTTGGGCCGAACCAATTGCTGGATTTTGTGAAAAAGCAGCAACTGATTTGCTTAATAATCAAAAGTATATCAACTTTGTATTGCAATGAAAATAATTAAAACTTTTATATCATTTATCTATAGGCTTTTAAACCTGTTTCTTTTATTTATTTACTTTAGTTTTAAAGTAATTAATTCTGGCTGGGTCGTTGGTTGGCTGGTAATTAAAGGATATCGTGGAGAACACGAAGGTATTCTTGAATACCATCCTAAAAGTAAAAAAACATGGCATATTATTTTACTATTTAACTTGATTAGTATGACTCCAGGGTCTTTAAGCCTTGATTTGTCAGATGACCATAATACCATATTTGTTCATTTATTAAATAGCCGTGATAAAAATAACTTTTTTAAATCAACAGAGAAGATAGAAAAAATGTTACTTAAAAGTTTTAACAGAGATCAAATTAAAGATTAAATTTTCTGATAATGGTTGAATGGGGTAATATATTTTTAGAATATGCAGCATTGGCAGCACTTTGGATTATGGCAATCAGTTTAATATTTCCATTATACAGGCTTTTCAAAGGCCCTACCCTGCCCGACAGGGTTGTTGCGCTAGACCAAATTGCATTTATCATTGTTGGAATTATTATTTGTGATGTTTTTTATACACAAAATGCTGCATTACTCGATGTTGTATTAACAATTTCGTTATTGCTCGTTTTTGGATCAATGATTATTGCCAGGTATTTATACAAAAAACAAAGTGAAAATGATTGAAATTATTGTTGGTATTTTAGTATTGATAAGTGCAATTATAATATTAATTGCATCCATTGGTATTTTACGTTTTAAAAGCCTTTACAGTCGAATGCACGTTGTTACCAAAGTATCTTCTTTTGCTTTTGTTTTATTATTAATAGCCTTAAATATTTTATTTTTTCATTGGAAAATTGCATTACTTACACTAATCATTTTCCATATTTTAATTTTCCTGTCTCCCATTTCAGCTCATATGATTGCTAAAGTATCGCAATTTATTAATAACAATAAAGACGATTATAGTGATTAAGTTTAAATTTTGGGCAGATATGATAAATTTCTTAATAAAATTTTACCCACTATTTAAAACATATAAGGATTTTTTTTGTTAATTTTATCAAAAGATAAACCAGTCATATTAACTTTTCTTAAATTATATTAGATATGAAAAAAATTGTACTAACTATCATCACCGTTTGTCTGGCAACGGTTACTTTGCTAGCACAAAACCCATTGGGGTTTAACTATCAGGCTGTTGTCAGAGATGCGTCAGGGGACATCCTGACCAATCAAACAGTAGGATTAAAGATTAGCATCCTCGAAAGTAGCATTACTGGCAATGCTGTTTACAGTGAAACCTTTACTCCTGAAACCAGCGATTTTGGACTGGTAAACCTTATAATTGGCTATGGAGAGCCTGTAAGTGGCAATTTTGCCGATATAAATTGGTCTACAGCTGATTACTACCTAAAGGTAGAAATCGATGCTACCGGAGGTACTGACTATGATGAAATGGGAACCACTCAACTGCTCTCTGTTCCTTTTGCCAACTATGCATTTTCTACAGCAAGCAAATCATGGGAAGATAAAGATAGTATTGTAACTACATCAAAAAGGGTTGGTATTGGAACCAGCACTCCAACAGGTATGCTCGAAGTAGTTTCTGATGGAAAAGGCAAAGAGGATGAACCGCTGTTTGAAGTAAAAAATTCTAATGGTGAAACCGTTTTTGCTGTTTACGAAAATAGTGTTAAAGTTTATGTAGACGAAGAAGATGCTGGTAGCAAATCCGTTGGAGGTTTTGCTGTAAGTGGCAGAACCAGCACCAAGGAAACTAATGACATCCTTGTGGTTACACCAGAAAAAACTCAAGTTTACTTTGATGAAACATCTGACAAATCTATTGGCGGTTTCGCAGTTTCAGGACGTACTTCAACCAAAAGTATTAATGATATTTTACATATCACAAACGAGCAAACTACTATTTTTGTGGACGAAAGTGATAGTAAATCTGTGGGAGGATTCGCCGTTTCAGGACGCACATCAACCAAGGGTGATGCCGACATTTTTAGGGTAACTACCGATTTAACCCAGGTATTTGTTGGCGAATCGAATAGTAAATCTTTGGGTGGTTTTGCAGTAAGTGGGCGCACCTCAAATAAGGCTGATGAAACCTATGATGTATTAACAGTTAGGCCTGAGCGTACCGATTTGTATATAAAACCTGATGGAAGCAAGCTATTTCCTGATGGATTCACCATATCCGGATTGGACTACAATTTACAGTCAACTGAACTTTTCTCTGTTTCACAAGCAGGAACCCTTATTAATACTTATATGGCAGCAGCTCCAAAGCTAACAACTACTGACACATTGGAAGTTACTCAAGTTTCAGCTACAGTTGGTGGAAATATAACTGAGGATGGAGGCGCTGAAGTTGTTGAACGAGGTATTGTTTATACTTCTTCAGGCACACCAAGTTTAAATATGGACTTTGGAAGCATGGATCCATCCGTTGGTGGTATTGTTTTAGATGGCGATGTTGGTACAGGAGCCTACTCAGTTACTATCCCTGCAACCGGCAACTTACAACCAGGCACAACATACTATTATCGCGCTTATGCAATAAACAATGATACACTAACGGGTTATGGTGAAACTAAACAGTTTACAACAGATGATCCCAGCATGCTTACTTTTTGGGTCTCTGACATAAGTGAAACAGAAATTGATGATGCCACTATAACTCTATACCCATTTAGCGATATTTCCAACCCTATTCAAAATCCAGCAGGAGATTATGTTTTTTCAGTAGCTGATGGCACACACTCTTATTCTGTTGAAGCACCCGGATATGAAAGCCTTGAAATGGAAGAAATGAGTGTATTGGGTGAAACCTATTGGGATGTTTACCTGGAACCAATAGTTCCAAAATACACCGTAATCTTTGAAGTAACCAGAGACGATGGTAGTGTAGCTGACGGTTTTGATGTGTCAATGTATAGATCTCCTGACTATAGCGAAATACAAACAACTGATGCATCTGGGATTGCAACATTTTTAGATGTACCGGAGGGTGAATTTTATGAAGTAAATATTTCTAAAGATGTTGATCCAGAGTCCTTTTCAGGAAATTTTGACATTAATGACCAAAGCCCATACTATGATGATGTTTCTGGTGATATAATTATACCGGTTCAACTCAGTTTAGCTAAATAGCCATTTTCAGAATTAATAAAATAGCAACACCTTATAAAAAAGGATTAAACTGATACAGAACATATATCTTTAACCTGTCTGATTGATTTAAGCGGTCAGGCAGGTTATTTTATACATTAACATCTTTTTAATAGAATTACTTTGTATATCTCATTTTTATATTTGATATTAATCGTTCAAACCTAAAAATCTCATCTTCAAAACTTAAAAAATTTTGCTTGTATTTTAATTTATGTTAATATTTCAATATCTTTATTAAAATTTATTTAACATCAAGATGATTCATCTTATTTTTTTAAGCCAATTCAGTATTAGTTTTTCAATCGAATTTCTAGTTATAGTAATGTTATTTATTTACATTACTTACCTGCATCTTCAACTTTCGAAAAAAAACTTTTTGATAAAATCTTATCTTCGAAAACAAGGAATTACCGATGATAAAATTGAAAAAAAAGATATTCTCCAGGTACTGGAACATCTTCGTAATCCTGAATACAAAGGAGTTATAACCAAAGACAAAATGCTTGATCGGCAGTTCAGCCATTTTCTGTTTGAGGATTACGAAAATATTAAGCTTTTTCTGCATTATACTGCCAAAGAAAGTGTTGCAAGAAAAATTATTCGTGATGGTTTTAAATTTGTTAATTCCTTTTATAAAACAGCCGAAAATATTTATAACGATGAGCTATTTCTAATTCATCGCCATCATGAACATAAACAATACGGTGAATATGTTATTGTCATTTGTATATCAAAAGATATTTACAATCATTATTCTGAAAAACTTAACAAATTAAAAGCTAAAAATACTGCCGTTGAACAAATTCTAACCGAAAAAGCTCCCTATACCGACGAAAATTCTGACGAAATATATACACTGCCCAAACATTTTATTAAAGGTTATTTTAATTATATTGAAGGCACCATTGTAAAAAACCCCGACTTTGACTATAGTTACCATTCGGCCACATTCGAAGAAAATCTTAAAAATTTATAAATTATTCAGTAAGTGTTTTTCCTAACTGATAGGTTTTATGCAAAATCTGTTGATTTTTCTCAAAATCCAGGTATGCAAGATGTTCAGGAATATTTAATTTTTTGTACAAAGGAATCAAATCCTCGGCCGGTTTTTCAATTTGTTTTATTACTGCTAACCTTGTAGCTTTTATAACATGCAGCTTATTATTTTTACCCAATACCTTTTTCATATAATCAAATATTTCGATGATGGGCTGCGCATCAGAATCATCAGAAGAACCCATGGAAAGTAAAAGAACAAAATCTTTGTCCCATTTTTCCCAGGGTGTATGAATTAATCCGGTTTCTGTAATTTGTACGTGTACAAATGAACGAAAACGATCAATAATTTTTTTTAATGCAGCAGTAGTATAATGAAAATATACAGGAGAGGCAAAAACCAATACATCAGCTTGTAAAATTTCCTTGCTTAACTCAGGCCATTCATCATCGGCAATTGAACATCTTTTAATTAAGTTACATCGTAAGCAACCAGTGCAGTATTTTATGTTTATATCTTTGGCAATGATATGATCAATATGGGTGGTATTTTCTTTGCTGCCATTCAAAAAATTCTCTACCAGGATGGATGTGTTTCCGCTTTTTCGCATACTCCCATCCAGTAACAGTAATTTTTTCATCTTTATTTTTAATTTGTTTGTGTAAAAGAGGTATCTTTAAAATAGTCGCTTAATAGAATTACTCTATCATTTTTAAATTCTACCAGTGTTAAACCACGGTTCACATAATTCTCATTTGAGTTTGTTAACCCTTTATTGGACCATATTGCCACAGCTTTATTATGCTCCAGGATAACATCATGAACATCAAATTTTATTTCAACATATTTTCGCAAAATTGCATTTAACAAAAGCAATACGCGTTTTTTACCTTCTGCCTTTTTTACTCCGGGAAAATCTAAAATAATGCTAACAGCCATAAAAGGTTCGATATTAGAAAAATCTCTTTCATTCATGGCTTTAAAAATTCCATAAACAATTTCTTTTTTATTCATAATCAAATATTTACTTATTTAAATCCTAAAAAAAGAGAAAATAAATTTTACATCTCAAAAATTACTAGGTAAAGATTACTAATTTTGTTGAAATTAAAAAATTGAAAAAATGTACAACCATTTATTTGGGCCGGTACCCTCAAGGAGATTAGGCATGTCGCTAGGTGTTGATCTGGTTCCACATAAAGTTTGCACCCTAAATTGTGTTTATTGTGAATGTGGCGCTACAACCAACCTAACTACAGAACGCAAAGAATATGTTTCTTATAAAGAAATTGTTAATGAACTCGAAGATTACTTTAAAGATAATGAGAAGCCTGATTATATCACTTTTTCCGGTGCCGGGGAACCTACACTAAATATCCATATTGGTAAAGTAATTGATCATCTTAAAAGAAGTTATCCTGAAATTCCTATTGCGGTTCTAACCAATGGAAGCTTATTAATGGATTTAAATGTTAGAAATGAGCTTTTAAAAGCCGATTTAGTGCTTCCATCATTAGACGCTGCAAATAATAAGACATTCAAAAAAATCGATCGGCCTTCGAAAAACCTCAATATTGAAGATTATATCGAAGGACTGATAAAATTTAGCACCGAGTTTAAAGGTGAAATATGGCTCGAAATAATGATTTTGCCTAAATTTAATGACGATTTAGAGAACCTGAATTTACTGAAAAAAGCTATTGTAAAAATCAATCCGGATAAAGTACAACTCAACACATTGGATCGCCCGGGTGTAATAGAAAATGTAAGGGCAGCCACAAGATTAGAGTTACATAATATAATTGATTACTGGGAGCTTGAACATGTTGAAATTATTGCTGCTTCAGCTAAAAGAAAAGATAAAAAATCATTCAGAAAAGATACTGAAAATGCTATTTTAGAAACCATTTCAAGAAGGCCTTGCACCCTTGAAGATTTAGAAAACATTTTAGGGTTGCACTTAAATGAAATTAATAAATATCTTGATGTTTTGGAAGGTGACAACAAAATTGAAACGGTAAGGCAGGATCGTGGCCTTTTTTATCAAATTAGAAAATAAACAGTTTTAATATTGATGAACGATATTATATACACCCTATCGGCACGGGGAAAAAAGAAAAACCTACCTATTCAAAAATACCTGGAAAATAATTTTCCAAATATTCCTTTACACAAGATCGACAGTTTATTTGGATTTGTTGAAGCCTCAACACTTTATAGCGGACGTCCTTTTTTAAATCCACAATTATCTGTAAAAGATATACAATATTTATATAGCAAAAATATTGGAGTGCGTATTCCTTTTACCAACCACTTTTTTACAGAAAAAGAATATCTTGAAAACCAAAAAATTTTCGATAAATATCATAAAGAAGGGAACTCTCTGATTATTACCAATGATGAACTAGCAAGACGAATAAAAGAGGATTATCCAAAATATCATATCGAAGCCAGTCTTTTGAAGGAAATTGACAGCATGGAAAAGATAAATAAAGCTTTAAATTTGTATGATACGATTGTTTTACCCATGAACGTTAACAGAAATAAAAAATTGCTCCAAAATATAGAACAAAAACATCGTATTACCCTTTTCGGCAATGCCGGATGTGCTCTAACCTGCCCAAACCGCATTTGTTATGAGTATATCTCTAAACGTAATAAGTTTTTAGGAAGGAATAATAAAATAGCCCGGTACATTTATCATTACATCTACTTTTATCTGAACAGAAAATGGTGTATGCATAAAATTAAACCTCGCAAACTTCATGGAATTATAGATTTCGACTTAAACGAATTTTACGAAATGGGATTCCGGCGTTTTAAAATGTTACGTGAGCATAAAGGGCGAAAAACGGGATATTAAAGGACACTAAAAAATTAACATTAAAATAATGTTAACTATAACTCAATACTTGGATTTTATGTTAATTTTACATTATACTTATATTAACTTTATATTATCTCATTATGGAAGAAAATAAACTAAATGATTCAAATGATAACAGATTAAATGCAGATACTGATAAAAAATCTACTACTAAAACCAGCGCTGCTAAAAGAACTTCAACCACTAAAACTCCTTCAACCGCAGGAACGCGAAAAACAATTACACGAGCAGGTTCAAGTAGAAAAACTACAGCAAAAAAGCCAGCAACGAATACAAAAACAACTGCCACTTCCAGGAGTGCAAGTGCTAATAAACCCACAGCTTCTGAACAAGCAGGTCAAGAACCCAAAAAAAAGCTGGAAGAATTTAAAACGACCGAACCAAAAGTTACGCAAAAAGAAAAAAGAGAAATTTTAAACAAACCAAATGAAACTTCAGACCACCTCGAATTAAAAACTCAGGATAACAAAACTGAAGCTCCATCTTTAAAACAGGATAAAGACAAAAAAATGACAAAAAAACAAAAAATGAAAGTTAAAGAAGCTAAAAAGAAAGTTGGTAAATTTGAAAAGCAAGCAACAAAAATTGAAAAGAAATTAAAGAAAGCCAAGAAAAAGAAAGTTGGCAAGAAAAAGCTTAAGAAACTTAAAAATGGCTTTAAGTCTATTATTAAGAAGCTTAAATCAAGCAAGAAAAAACTAAAGAAAGCTAAGAAAGCTTAGTTTGGTCTGTCCAATATAAAACTTTTGGATTTTTAGCGAAAATAATATGTAAACGTAGTATCTCATATAACAAAAAAAAGATTGGTTTTGGGCCAATCTTTTATTTTTGAGCGGGAAACGGAACTCGAATCCGCGACCCTTAGCTTGGAAGGCTAATGCTCTACCAACTGAGCTACTCCCGCTTGTGGTCCGAAGCTTCAGCGAAGGTGTGCAATGCACTTTTTGCTTAGCCTGGGTTGTTCTACTTAGCAAATGCTTCGGAGAACAATGTGGGGAGAGGAGGATTCGAACCTCCGAAGTCATAAGACAGCAGATTTACAGTCTGCCCCAGTTGGCCACTTTGGTATCTCCCCAAAATAATTTCCGATGAGCCGATGGACGGATTCGAACCCCCGACCTGCTGATTACAAATCAGCTGCTCTGACCAGCTGAGCTACATCGGCATGTATTGTTAAGAACGCTTTTGTCAAATTGCGAATGCAAAAGTATTAAATTTATTGTAATAACAAACTTTTAAAATCAAAAAGTTTAATGAAAAATATCTCTGCAAACACCATGGATACTGATGTTTTTGAAAATGAGCTTTTTAAAGGATCCTTAATTTAATCTTCCAATGCTTCCATTTCTCTTTGTAATTGTGCCATTTTTATGGCAGTAACAGCCGCTTCAGTACCTTTATTTCCATGCTTACCTCCTGCCCTGTCCTTAGCTTGTTGCTGATTATCGGTTGTAAGCACACCAAAAATAAATGGAATATTGTAATTCATGTTCAGCTCGGTAATACCATGCGTAACACTCTGGCAAACAAAATCGAAATGTTTGGTTTCACCCTGTATTACACATCCCAAACAAATAATCGCATCCAAATCAGCATATTCAGCCATAAATTGTGCACCTAAAGTTAATTCCACACTACCTGGTACATATTTTCTTAATATATTTTCTTCTTTGGCTCCGTGCTTTAAAAGTGTTTCGTAAGCTCCCTTTAATAAAGCATTGGTAATTTCACTATTCCATTCTGAGGTTACAATTCCAAACTTCATATCTTTAGCTGATGGAACAGACTTTATATCGTAATCGGAAAGATTTTTAAGATTTGTTGCCATAATTATATAAGTTATAAGTTTATTATTTTTCAAAAATAAAAAAATCCTGATTGCTCAGGATTTTAAGTTATAAAAAAATCAAATATTTTAGTTATTGATTAAAGTCTCTACCCGAGCAATATATTTATCAATCTGCTTGCCTTCGGCTGATTCGGGAAAATCTTTTTTAATGGTATTGTAAACTTCTAAAGCCCTATTATAATCTCCGTTTTGTTCGTGTACAAAACCTACTTTCATTAAGTAAATTGGAGCAGTAAACTCATTTTCTGATTCATTGGCTGCTTTTTCATAAAATTTTAATGCCTCACCAGCATTATCAAGTTCCATGTATGCATCGCCAATAGCACCATAGGCAATGGGAGCTACCATTTTATCTTTCGATTCAAACTTTTTTAAATATTCAATAGCTTGTTCATACTGGCCTAAATGCAAATAACCAACGCCAATGTAATAATTCGCCAGGTTTCCAGATTTTGTAATGCTGTATTCATCGGCAATATCTAAAAACCCCAGGTAATTACCATCACCATGTAAAGCCAGGTTAAACGAATCACGGGCAAAATACTGTTCTGCCATCCACATTTGCGATTGTGCTTCTTTTTCTTTGGGTGATACTACAAATCTTTGATAACCTAAATATCCACCAACAATTACTATAATTGCTAATACAATGATGGTTAAGCTTTTTTGATTTTGCTCTATATAATGCTCTGTTCTGCTTAACGCATTTTCTACTGATTCAAACTGATCTTGCTGTGATACCTTCTTTTTACTCATTTTATTAATATTAATTTTATTTGCGTAAACAACTGAACCGCAAATGTAATTCTTTTGCCGTATTTTTAAAATATTTTGTTTATAAAAATTGATATTTAATGGTTCGTTTACTTTTTAATTAACTGATAAATCCGAATCTTTGTATAAATTTTTGAAGATGTATTTGCAGGAGTTATCACTAATTAATTTTAAAAATTACAGCCAGATTGAATTGGAATTTTCTCCAAAAATCAATTGCTTTATCGGGCAAAATGGTGTAGGAAAAACCAATTTACTGGATGCAATTTATTATTTATCAATGTGTAAAAGTTATTTAAATCCGGTAGACAGCCAAAATATACAATACGATCAGGATTTTTTTGTAATTCAAGGTAACTACCTGCGGCAGGAAAAAAATGAGCATATCTATTGCGGGTTGAAACGTAACCGGAAAAAACAATTTAAACGCAATAAAAAAGAATATCCCAAATTATCTGATCACATAGGCCTTTTGCCCATTGTTATGATATCGCCCACAGATAACAGTTTAATTCTTGAAGGAAGCGAAGAACGGCGGAAATTTATGGATAGCGTTATTTCTCAGTACGACAAAGAGTACCTGGATCAATTAATACGATATAACCGGGCGCTGGCACAGCGCAACAAATTATTGAAAAATTTTTACCAAAATCGAACATTCGATAAAGAATCTATTGATATCTGGGATGAGCAACTCATTACGCTGGGAGAAAAAATATATTCAGTTCGTGTAAAATTTGTTGAAGAACTTATTCCTATCTTTCAGAATTATTATTCCCGGATATCAGGAAATAAAGAACAGGTACAACTCATATACGACTCCCAAATACACGAAGGCGAATTTCGACAACTATTAAAAGATGCTGTGGATAAAGACAGAATAGTTCAGCATACTACGGTAGGCATACATAAAGATGACCTTGTATTGACCTTAGAAAAATACCCCATTAAAAAAGCGGGTTCCCAGGGTCAACAAAAAACCTATCTGGTTTCGCTCAAGCTGGCACAATTCGATTTTATTAAACAAATTAGTGGTTTTAAACCCATTTTGTTACTCGATGATATTTTCGATAAATTTGATAAACAGAGAGTTCGTCAAATTATTGAACTAGTTGCAGAAAACCATTTTGGGCAGATATTTATAACCGATACCAACCGCGACCGTTTAGAAGATATTCTGGATGAAATAAAAATTCAACATCATTCATTTGTTATTGAGCAAAACGGAGAAATAAAAATAAAAAAGGTAGCCTAGAAAGATGAGAAAGAAGAATACACAAAAACTCGGTGAAGTGATTCAGGAATATCTGGATGCTTTAAAAATAGATGATAAACTGAAAGAAGTCCGGCTAATCCGTTCGTGGGATACAATGGTAGGTAAAACCATAGCCCGCTCAACAAAAGAGATTTACATTAAAGACCGTAAATTGTTTGTAAAACTTAATTCATCGGTTATTCGCAACGAACTTTTTATGATACGCGATGGTTTGAAAAATGCATTAAATGAGCAGGCCGGAGAATCAATTATTGACGAGGTCATTTTAAAATAATCAATTACCCTTCAAATCTTTAACCCTTTGTTCAATAATTTTTTCGTGCTCTTCCTGTGAAATATTAGGGTCTTTTAAATCCGAAAACATCTGGCAGGGTAAATCTATACAGTCACCACAATTTCTGTATCCACGCTGGTTTACAGAGCAATCAAACAACTGGCATATTCCGTTTGCAGTTGCTTCTTTAGCCCAAAAAGGTTTTCCCTTTACATTGAAACAACCCGTGCACAGATTTTTAAAAAAATGACAATCATTGCATATTAAACCACAAGCTGAAATTGACATAAAAATTTGAATTAATATCGTTCCCGTAGATTAAAAAAGAAATCAGCTTCTTTTTGGGCATTTTCATCAGAATCGGCTCCATGCACCGCATTTTTTTGTAACGATTCGGCAAACATTTTTCTTATGGTCCCCTCCTCTGCCATTTGTGGATTTGTATTTCCAATAAGTTTACGAAAATCTTTTACGGCATCTTTTTTTTGCAGTAACAATACAATAATAGGCCCTGAGCTCATAAACTCGCACAAACTATCGAAAAAACCTTTACCCCGGTGAACTTCATAAAATCGCTGAGCCTCTTCCAATGTTAATTTGGTTGACCGGATAGCAGAAATACGAAACCCTGCCTGGTTTATCATTGCTAAAATAGGTCCTACATGATTTTTCCGGCATGCCGAGGGTTTAATCATTGCAAAAGTATAATTTAAAGCCATATTCTTTATTTTAAAATTTTTGGTAATCGAAGATATAAATTATTTTAAGATTAACTTAAATTATGATGAGATTATTTTATCTTTGGTATTTTATAATAATAAAAATAAATGAGTAGTGAAGCCAATTTCAGAAGATATCATAAATCCTTTACAGAACATCATTAATGAAACGCAACATCCATTAATCCTGATTCATTTCAATCCTGATGGAGATGCAATTGGCTCTGCTTTAGCATTTTATTACTATTTGGCAAAAAAGGGAAAAAATCCAGTTTTAGTATCGCCAAATGATTATCCTGAGTTTTTACATTGGTTACCTGGCAACGATAAGGTGTTAGTTTATAAAAGACAAACAGGCACAGTGCTTAATGCAATTACACAAGCAGATGTAATTTTTGCGCTCGATTTTAACGATACCGACCGGGTAAATGACCTGGAAAAATATTTCTTAAATGCCAAAGCCAAAAAAGTATTGATTGACCATCATCCAGAGCCAGGAAATTTTGCCGATTTAATAATCTCAGATGTAATATATAGCTCAACAGCCGAGTTGGTTTATCATGTAATAGAGTCGTTGGGTGATAAAAATCTTGTTGACAAAACCATTGCAGAATGCCTATACACGGGTATTATGACGGATACAGGGTCATTTAATTACAATTCATCACAACCTTATACCTACTTTGTTGTTTCAAAATTAATTGATTTAGGCATCAATAAAGATCAAATATACTGGAATATTTACGACAATTATTCTGCCCAAAGAATGCGCCTTTTGGGCTATTGTTTATATAAAAAGATGGAAGTATTTCCCGAATATCATACGGCATTCATAAGCATTACCAAACAAGAACTAAAGAATTTTAATTTTGCCCCGGGCGATTCCGAAGGGTTTGTTAATTATCCATTATCAGTCAAGGGCATTCGCTTTTCAGCAATATTTGTCGAAAACGATAAACAAATAAAAATATCGTTTCGATCCAAAGGAGATTTTGCCACCAATAAATTTGCCGAACAACATTTCAACGGTGGTGGCCATAAAAATGCTTCAGGAGGTAACTCCAAAGAGTCATTGGAAAAAGTTTTACTAAAATTTCGCGAGCTTTTGCCACAATATAAAAAAGAGTTAAAAAATGATTTGTAATCGTTTACTGGTTAATAACTTAATTTTGATATTTAGTTTAATTTTCTTTTCTTGTAATAACAAAGAAAAGAATAATGAGAATAACAGCGATAAACAAAAATATTCAAAAGAATCACTGGAAAAAATCAACCAGATGTTGGTTGAAAAAGATATTGAAGTAATTAAAAATTATATTGAGCGCCGTGGTTGGGATATGAATATGACTGAAGCAGGGCTTTGGTATATGATATATAAAGAAGGAAGTGGTGAAAAAATAGAAGAAGATGATTATATTACACTCAATTACAGTGTGTGGCTAATAGACGGAACACTTTGCTATTCGTCTGACAGCTTAGGAGCAAAAAGCTTTATCGTTGGCAAAGGAGGTGTGGAAGCCGGGCTTGAACTAGGCGTATTGTTATTAAAAGAGGGCAGCAAAGCAAGATTTATTATGCCGCCGCATATAGCTCACGGGCTTATTGGCGATAATAATAAAATACCCGCAAGGGCAACCATCATATATGATGTTGAAATAGTTGATGTTAAGAAAAAATCGAATATCGATAAATAAAACAATTATGACAAAACGAATTCTTTTCCTATTATTGCTGGCTTTAGGGCTATTTTCCTGCGATTATTTTTCAAAATATCCAGGCTATTCCAAAACAAAATCGGGCATATATTATAAATTGTTAAAATTTGGCGAAAGTTCAGAAAAAGCCCAGCCGGGTGATTATTTAACCGTTGATATAGCTTATAAAACTACTGATGATTCATTATTTTTTGAAGGCAGGAGAAGAATTCAGGTTACAGAAGCAACTTTTGAGGGAGCTATTGACGAATGTTTTTTAATGCTTGCCGAAGAAGAAAAAGCGGAGTTTATCATTTCTGCTAACGATTTCTTTACAAAAACCCTGGAAACCTCCCTGCCGGGATTTTTAAATAAAGAAGATCCTATGAAAGTAGAAATTGATGTAGTTGAAATACAAACCGAAGAAGATTATTACCGCGAAAAAGAAGCCTTTTTGCATTGGATTGAAGATTTTGGCGAATACGAGAAAGTTATTTTAAGGCAGTTTATTGAACAAGAAGAAATTGATAAGACTCCATCAGAATCGGGACTGTATCATATTACACTGGCCGAAGGCAAAGGCGATAGTGTTAGAGTTGGCGATACAGTGACTGTACATTACGAAGGTAAATTTTTAAATGGCAAATTTTTCGATTCCACGAAACGGCGCAACGCTCCATTCCAATTCGTATACGGACGCAAATGGCAGGTTATTTCGGGCATGGAACAAGCCATAGGGCGTATGGTCGAAGGCGAAAAAGCTTTGTTTATTTTACCATCAAAAATTGGTTTCGGACAAACAGGATCATCAACGGGTATAATTCCTCCTTTTACATCAACTATTTTCGAAGTGGAATTAATAGAAGTACTACCAGGAGAAAGAGATGAAGATGTAGATTTAAACAAATACGATTGATCAAATTGAAAAGCCGGAATCATTGGTTATGTTCCGGCTTTAAAAAACTTAGTATTTATTATCCTTAATAAAAAGTATAATCATAGCGATACTGAATCCGATAACGATAAAGGGCATAATATACTTCAACTTTTTCAAGGATTCCCTTATCATTATAAAAATATGTTTTTTTGGAATTTTCATTAGGATTATCGTCGTACCACTCCTCTTCTATTAAATTACCCTCATTATCATATTTATAAATGTTACTTATAAAAATATTTCCTTTTGGTTGTTCTTTTTTAATTTCTACCAAATTTCCTTTGCTATCGTAACTGTAATATTCTTTATATATTAAGTTACCAAGCACATATTTAATTTTTTCAAGCAATAATTTCCCGTTAAAAGTATAGTAGTATTTTTCTTTTACCTTTCCGTTAATATCATATTCTGTAGTTTCAATAATATTGCCCAGGTCATCGTATTTATTAATGATTTTACCAATCTCTTTTCCTTTATCAATAATATTGATGGTACAAATGTCACCTTTATAATTAAAATCCCTTTGATGCTCTATACTTCCATAAATATCAGAACGGGTGATGCTTGTTAAACGGTCTTTTGCATCATAATTGTATTTTATAATCTGGTAATCGGTTCCGTTGTATCGCTCTTCGCGAATTTTTTTATTGGAGTTATCGTAAGTAATATTTTGCCTGTAAAGTAATTTATTTTCGTCGCCTTTATAATTACTATACTCAACCTTATTTTCATTATTATCGTATTTATAACTCAATTTTTGATCAATAGTACCTGATTGGTAATACACTTCTTCTATTACATTTCCTTTATGATCAAAACGTTTGGTAAAATTTTTATACCCCTCTTTTACCGGTTTTCCTTTTTCATATTTATGATTCCACTGCACCTGGATCTGAATATGGTTTTTTACAATATTTTCTTTCCATTTTTCTTCACCGGTATTTTGCGAGAAAAGGCTAAGACTTATAAATATAATAATTATGATAACAGCAATATTCTTCATTTTCTTATTTATTATTTCATGTTCGAAAAGGTTATTCCAAATGTACTAAAAATATTTTATTAAAGTTAAGACTATTATTAAACTATCAAAAATCATGCTCAAATTAATACATACGGATATTATATTTAATGGTTTTAAATTTAACGAATATTTTATTTTAATCATCTATAAAAATTGACTTCACTGTTATTTTGTTATAACTTACTTATTCTGAAATTTTTATGGAAAGATGTTTGCTTTTAAATATATTCAACATATATCCACTCATTAATTTAATACTACCTGTTCCAATAATAAACAAATAATTAAATTTTGTTTTAAATAAATTCTCATAATCATTTACTTTAGTTTAGTTAAATACTATTTCTATTTTCTAGTAAAATACTCTATTATATCTGCGTACTTTAACATCAATGTATCCATTCTTATTTCAAATATTCTCTGATCAATGTTTTCAGGTCTTGATTCTGTGGGTCTTTCATATTTCAATGTATCCTCTGATATCCAAAATCGTCCTTCAAATTGAAGATATTTATTATAATATCTCTCGTAAATACTATCAGAAGTAAACTTTGCTATTTTCTTGTGATCTTAACTTGGATATATTGGTCCCGGGTCACCGATTGTGCCAATCCAGTTCCATTCTCCAATGATACTGTCTATGTAAACATCATCATCATTGCAACTTAATGCAACAAAACAAACTATTCCAATACCGAATAGAATTAAAATGAATTTTCTCATAATTTTTAAATTTTAAATAATAATTAAATGTGTAAAGTACTAAGTTATTATATTTTATCATTAGTGGGCATTTAAAACCCACTGATTTTTAATTGTTTATTATTTTGTTCTTTGACATTTTTGTAATCGCTATTTGTAAGCACTTCTCTTACAGGAGTTTTGTCGAGTAGAGATATGCTGAGAATTTGTAGAATTTCGTAGATTGAACGGTCAACTTTCAATTTGTTACCAATTACAACAGTTTTACGACATTACCAAAGTCTTTCTATTAAACTAGCTTTATTTAACCATAAGCTATTTTATTTAAATAAATCAATAATAACAAATAAAGTTATTTGTACCATATTATTTTTCCAAATAATAAAAGAATTTTAAATACATTTCTCATAAGCATAGATTTTAAAGATTTACAATTACATTTAATATATTAATACCTATTGGTCTTTTAATATAAGAAATAATAAATATTGATTATTAAAATATAAAACGTTATCTTACTTGATCTTTTTATCATTAAAAAATTGGATATTATCATGAGAAAACATTTAAAAAAAATCGCAATTATATCGGTTGGGATAATTGGTATATTTCTATTATTCTCAAGCGCTAATT
>CAZSIC010000063.1:11727-19655 GCA_964606845.1 uncultured Bacteroidales bacterium | reverse complement strand
TGCCGAAGCTCTACGAGAACATGGATGAAGCCACGATCGGCACCGAATGAAAACAGCAATTATCTATGCCTCAAAACATGGATGTACTGATAAATGTGCACAAAACCTGGCAAACGAATTAAACAATCATGCTGCATTAATAAACCTTGATTTATCAACCGATATAAATCTCAATGAATATAACACAATAATTATTGGCGGATCAATTCATGCAGGAGCAATGAACAGAAAAATCAAAAGATTTATTGATAAAAATCTTGACCTATTAAACTCAAAGAAAACAGGCCTGTTTATTTGCTGTATGGAAGAGGGTGAAAAGGCCCTTGAGCAATTTCAAAATGCATATCCCGAAACACTCCGAAATAATGCCATAGCACATGGATATTTTGGTGGTGAATTTAACTTTGACAAAATGAACTTCTTCGAAAAAGCAATCATTAAAAAAATAGCTAACACAGATCAAAATATTTCCAAAATAAATGATAATAACATTAAAGATTTTGCTCAAAAAATATTGTCTTAACAATTATGAAACAATGTAATTTTCACCTAAGCAGATTATGAAATCTGAAAGCATTATTATAACTTGCACATCTGTAATTTAATCTTAAAAATTAAAATCTAAATAGTATGAAAAACAAAATCATGAATTTATTTTCCGTGATGATGGCAGCAATAATTATAACTAGCTGCGGTACACCGGAAAAAGAAGAAAAAACCGATATGCAAAAAAAATTAGACGAATTTGCCGAGGTTGAGCTAACATCAGACATTAGCCATTTATCCGACAACCAAAAAGAAATGCTAGGTTATATGTTTGAAGCAGCCCAATTAATGGACGATATTTTTTGGCAGGAAGCATATGGCGATAAAGAAGAATTGCTTAACAGTATTACTGATCCGGCAGCCAAAAAATTTATAAAAATTAATTACGGCCCATGGGAGAGGTTAAACGACAATAAGCCTTTTATCGAAGGTTTTGGAGAAAAACCTGCCGGAGCAAACTTTTACCCAGCCGATATGACCAAAGAAGAGTTTAATGCTCTTGATGCAAAAGACAAAACAAGCCTTTACACTTTGATTCGGCGCAATGAAAATGGTGAGTTGTATACAATACCTTATCACGAAGCTTTTAAAAAAGAAACTGTTAAAGCGGTTGAATTAATTAGGAAAGCTGCAGAATTAGCCGAAGATGAAGGTTTAAAAAAGTATCTGGAAATAAGAGCTAAAGCCTTAGAAACAGATGAATACTACGAAAGCGATGTGGCATGGATGGAAATGAAGAGTAATGATATCGACTTTATTGTAGGACCTATTGAAAATTACGAAGATGCAATGTATGGCTACAAAGCTGCTCACGAAGCATTTATCCTTATAAAAGACCAGGAGTGGAGCAAAAAGCTGGATAAATTTGCTGCTTTCTTGCCACAGTTTCAGAAAGATTTACCTGTTCCTCAGGAATACAAAAACGAAACACCGGGTAGTGACTCCGACCTTGGTGCATATGATGCAGTATATTATGCCGGCGATTGTAATGCAGGAAGCAAAACCATTGCCATTAATTTACCCAACGACGAGCAAGTACGATTAGACAAAGGAAGCAGAAAATTACAGCTAAAAAACTCAATGAAAGCAAAATTTGATCAAGTCCTTGTACCTATCTCAAATATTATTATTCACCCTGAACAAAGAAAACATATAAAATTCGATGCATTTTTCGAAAATACAATGTTCCACGAGGTTGCACATGGCTTAGGGCTTGGGAATACAATTGATGGTAAACAAACCGTTCGCGAAGCATTGAAAGAATATTACACATCAATTGAAGAAGGAAAAGCAGATATCTTAGGACTGTATATTGTTGATCAGCTATACGAAATGGGCGAACTAACCAGTGGAGAAGTAATGGATAACTATGTTACTTTTATGGCAGGTATTTTCCGTTCGGCCCGATTTGGCATAGCCAGTTCGCACGGGAAAGCCAACATGATGCGTTTCTACTATTTCCAGGATAAAGGTGCATTTACCAAAAACCCTGAAACCGGAACATATAAAGTAGATTTCGAAAAAATGAAAGCTGCAATGAACGAGCTTACCGAAAAAATACTTATCATTCAGGGAGATGGCGATTTTGAACAAGCAAAAACATGGGTAGAAGCCGATGGTAAAATCAAAGAAGATCTACAAAAAGATTTAGATAAAATTAATGAAGCAGGTATACCCAGAGATATTGTTTTTAAACAAGGAAAAGAAAAACTTGGATTATAAAAAACTTAAACTCTTAAAAAAGGTTCAATTTTATCGATTGAACCTTTTTTTATTTCAAACCAAATAGTTACTATTGTATAAACGCACACAAATTTTAATTGAAAACGAACCGTACAAATATATTACTCTTTTTACTCCTTAATTTGCCAATATTTTCAATAGGGCAAAGCTCACATTTTATTTCTGATACAAATAATACAGTTGTTCATACTATTTACGATGACACCATAAAAAATGAACAAAAAATCCGTTCAGAACAGTTTTATGATACGCTAAAACTTAAAGCCCAAAAAAACAGGTTTACCAAGGCGGCATTAGATTTAATTCTTGTACAAGAGCCTGATAAAGGCTTTTTTATTGGTGAAGAAAATATAAGAAAAGAGCGTTATTTTAAATTTTATGAAGGGAAAAAAATACGAAAGATTGAGATTATTAAACTTGATGTATTTGGCCCGGGATTAAATGATAGCGGTTCAACTACACTAAACTGGATTCAAAAAGCGGGAAATAGTTCACATATAAAAACTCGTAATTTTATTATTAAAAATAATTTACTTTTTTCCGAAGGAGACACCATCGACCCAACTTTACTTATTGATAATGAAAGGCTTTTTCGTGACCTTGATTATATCAAAGATGCAACCATACAAATTGCCGAAGTGCCCGGAGATAATGATTGGGTAGATATTCTGGTGATTACAAAAGATGTTTATAGTATTGGATTTTATATTGATTTATGGGATTTGAACTCCGGATCGCTCGAAATATATGAAAATAACCTGGCTGGTATTGGCCATAAAATTCAAGGGCGGTGGATTATCGATGCTGTTGAATCTCCACCAACCGGTTATGCTTTTAATTATAGGGTAAATAATATCGGTAATACATTTATCAAATCAGAATTGCAATATTTCAAAGCTTTTGATACAGAGCGACTTGAAATAAAAGCCAACAGGCCATTTTTTTCGTACAACACCAAATGGGCAGGGCATGTAAGCTTTTCGCAAACATCAACCCTTAAAGACATCAAAAAAATTGACACTACTTTAACAAATGTACGTTTAAATTATGCTACACAGGATTACTGGTTTTCCAGGTCATTTTTAATTAATACCAAAAATATAAAATATGCAAACCGAACAAGATTGGTTCTTGGAGCACGGTACATTAATAACAAATTTTACAAAGGGCCCGAAGTAAGCGAACGCTATAATTTTGATTTTCACGACAATCAAATATTTCTGGGTAGTATCGCCTTTTCAAGGCAAAAGTATTATACCTCAAATTTAATTTACGCTTTTGGTAAAACAGAAGATATACCTGTAGGGGTCCTAACTCAAATTGATATTGGTTTTGAAAAAGATGAATTTTTTAATCGTCCGTATGCTGGATTAATACTTGCAAATGGCCTTTATTCCAGCAAATTAGGATATCTTAATTTCAGAACCGAACTGGGAGGATTATATTATGATAATAAAATTGAACAGGGAATATTTAAATTTAATGCAAAAATAATTAGCAATTTACATTATTATAAACACTTAAAATTCCGCGAATTTTTAAGCATTAATTATACACGTGGAATCAACAGGTTTCCCGATGAAAAAGTTTATTTTAACTCAAAAAATGACATCTGGGGTTTTGCAAGCGATGAGTTATACGGATTAAAAAGGTTATCATTTAATTCTGAGTTGGTAGCTTTCACAAATCTCTATCTGTACAATTTCAGGTTTGCATTTTTCGGGTTTGGAGATATTGGATTTATTGGCCCCGAAAACCAATCGATATTCAAAAACAAACTATATTCAGGTATTGGCCTGGGAGTTAGAGTACGAAACGAAAACCTTGTATTTAAAACATTCCAGATAAAATTTGCCTTTTATCCTTCGGTGCCTTCTGATATGAATCCTTTTTATCTCCTGGTATCCGGGGAGTCTTACCTAAAACACACCTATTTCGATCCAGAAGCGCCTGCTACAATCGATTTTAGATAAAATCTTTTAAAATCAATTTATTTTTTGAACAAACTCTTACTGCTATTGTTTCAATTAATTATAACTAAAAATGTCAAACAAAAAAAATAAAAATTTATGTCAGTATTAGTAGGAAAAAAAGCACCAATGTTTAAAGCCGACGCTGTAATTAATGGCAGCGAAATAGTAGAAAACTTTTCATTAGAACAATATTTGGGTAAAAAGTATGTCGTATTTTTCTTTTACCCTGCAGATTTTACATTTGTTTGCCCAACAGAAATCCTTGCTTTCCAGGAAAGAATGAAAGAGTTCGAAGAGCGGGATGTAGCTCTTGTAGGATGTTCTGTTGATTCTGCATTTTCGCACTGGAAATGGTTACAAACCGAACAAAAAGAAGGAGGTATTAAAGGAGTAAAATATCCGTTGGTAGCAGACCTTTCAAAAACCATATCGGAAAATTATGACGTGCTTGCCGGGCATTACGATTTAAACGACGAAGGAGAAACTACATTTCATGGAATTCCACAATCGTACAGAGGCTTGTTCTTGATTGATAAAGAAGGAATTGTACGACATCAGTTAGTAAATGATATGCCATTGGGCAGAAGTGTTGACGAAACATTGCGAATGATTGATGCACTTCAATATTTTGAGGAAAATGGAGAAGTTTGCCCTGCCAACTGGAAAAAAGGAGATAAAGCTTTAAAACCAACACAAAAAGGAATTTCCGATTATCTTAGCAATTAATAATTTTGCATATAATTTTGTAAAAGCGCCTTTGATCAGTGCGCTTTTTTTATTTTTGCTTTATGGTTGCAAAACTTCATGTAGATATTAAAAATATAAAATCTTTTAAACAGAAATTAATTCTGTGGGGAAATCATTTCGACCCATTTATATTTTTAGATAGTTGTGAATACAATATTAATCAAACATCAGGCAAAACCTATTATGAGTATGATTTCCTGGCAGCTGTAAAAGCAGTGCAATTTTGTTCTCCATCATCAGGAAAAAAAATTGAACAACTTAAAAACTTTGTGCAAAAAAATAATCAATGGATATTCGGTTATTTCTCGTACGATTTGAAAAATGAAATTGAAAAACTGGAATCAAAGAATTTAGACAGTATTCAGTTTCCCGATATCCAGTTTTTTATTCCCGAACTGGTATTTACATCAAAAAATAACGAACTCTTTATTTATGATCAAAAACAACAACATTCAACAGAAACGTTAAAACAAATAGTGCAGCAAATTGATGCCATCGATTTAGAATCCTTAAACGAAACACACCGGAATATTAAAATCCTACCCCGATTCACAAAAGATGAGTATCTTAAAACAGTTGTTCAACTCAAGAATCATATACAAAGAGGCGATATTTACGAAATCAATTTTTGCCAGGAATTTTTTAGTAACTCAGCCATTGACCCGTTAAATACCTGGTTAAAATTAAAAGAGTCATCTCCTACTCCTTTTTCGTGTTACTATAAAACAGGGAATCACTATTTACTTTCGTCCAGTCCGGAACGTTTTTTAAAGAAAAGAGAGAATAAAATCATTTCTCAACCCATTAAGGGTACGATAAGGAGAGGAAAAACCAAACAAGAAGATCAACTTCTAAAAGAGAAACTTTTTAACGACCCGAAAGAACGTGCCGAAAATGTAATGATTGTTGATTTGGTTCGGAATGATTTATCGCGCACAGCAAAAAAAGGAACCGTTAAAGTCGAAGAATTGTACGGAATATACTCCTTTAGGCAGGTGCATCAAATGATTTCAACCATCGTTTCAGAGGTTGAACCAAATGTTTCAATTATTGATGTCATAAAAAATGCTTTTCCTATGGGATCCATGACAGGTGCTCCCAAAATAAGAGCCATGGAATTAATTGAACAATATGAAAAAATAAAACGCGGATTATATTCCGGTTCGGTAGGATACATTAAACCCGATAAAAATTTTGACTTTAACGTAGTTATTCGCAGTATTTTATACAACCAATTAAAAAATTATGTATCTTTTACCGTTGGCGGAGCCATTACCAGCTTATCGGTACCCGAAAACGAATACGAAGAGTGCATGGTTAAGGCACAAGCCATGCTTAATGTTTTAAATAACAATGTTGATGATTGATGATTTTCAAAAATATATTGCAATCAATAATCTTTGTTTAAAAGACGATACACTACTACTTGGTGTTAGTGGCGGCATTGATTCTATTGTGATGATGCATCTTTTTCGGATGTCAGGATACAACATTGCCCTGGCACATTGCAATTTCCAATTACGGGACAAAGAATCGGACAATGATGAAGATTTTGTTAAAGCACTTGCCGAAAATTATCAGACTCCAATTCATACCATTCGGTTTAACACCCATGAAATAGCCAAAAAAGAAGGTATTTCCATACAAATGGCTGCTCGCGATTTGCGATACGAATGGTTTGAAGAGCTAAGGGTAAAACATCATTACAATTATATTGCCATTGCCCATAATAAAAACGATTTAGCAGAAACATTTTTGATTAACCTGGCTCGCGGTACCGGAATTAAAGGGCTTGCAGGAATTAAAGAAAAATCAGGAACCATTATACGCCCGCTGCTTTTTGCCTCACGAAAAATGATTGATGATTTTTGCCAGGCTAATAATTTTGAATATCGTGAGGACTCATCCAATGAAACAACAAAATACAGTAGAAACCTTATCCGTCATGAAATCATTCCTGCTTTCGAATCCATCAATCCGTCGTTTATTGATACCATGGCTGAAAATATTTGTAAATTAAAAAACACTGAAAAAATCTATTACCATACCATAAAAAAAGCACTTACAGAAATTACCGATGAACAGGATAAAAAAACCTATTTTGAGATTGATAAAATCAAAAAATTAGAACCTGTAGAAACTTACCTTTTTGAGTTTTTAGCTCCTTACGGATTTTCGATTACTCAAATTAATGATATCATTACCTCGTTTGATGGAATTTCAGGGAAACAGTTCTTTTCACCTACTCATCGACTAATAAAAGACCGAAGCAACCTTATATTGAAAGAAATTTCGTTAGCACAGCCCAAACCCTTTTTTATTAATGAATCAACAAATCAAACAACATATCCATTACAATTAAACCTTGAAAAAATTGAAAAAACTGAAGATTTTCAAATCAATACACAAAAAAATATTGCGCAGTTGGATTACCATAAGCTTGAATTTCCATTAACCATCCGCAAATGGAACAAAGGCGATTACTTTATGCCTTTAGGCATGCAAAACCTGAAAAAATTGAGTGATTTTTTTATTGACCAGAAAATTCCGATTACCGAAAAAGAAAAAGTATGGATTATCGAAAGTGGAAACAAAATAGCATGGATTGTTGGTTTACGCATTGATGAACGATTTAAAATTACAGAAAATACCACCCAGGTATTTCAACTTAAAATACCGGAAGATTTTTAACCAAAAACCTGCCTGCTAAAAGAAGTTGCCGGTTCAGCAAACCGGTACTCTTTTAACAAGCAGGAAAAAAACAAATATACTTTTTTTAATAATACTGGAATAATATTTATAAAACAATAAATCACAAAAAATTACTAACCCAAAAGGACTAAAAAACAAGATCTTCAGAACCAGTCGCTCAGGAAATCAATTCAGATGTTTTTTAAAATCTTGAAATTACATCAAACC
>CAZSIC010000063.1:0-11627 GCA_964606845.1 uncultured Bacteroidales bacterium | reverse complement strand
GTTTTTTAAAATCTTGAAATTACATCAAACCTAATACTCCCGCTTCGGTGGGAGTTTTTTTTAACAATTGCCGGTTAACAACTTCCAAAATTATTTTTATCATTTTTTTTGCAAATAACAATCTATCCACTACATTTGCATCATGGTTATGGTTCTTAGTAAAAATAGCTAAGAGGGAACCGGGTGAAAATCCCGGACAGTTACCGCTGCTGTAAGTTCTAATTTTTCTTAATATTTGGTATGTGAAACATAACTAATGTTTAGAAAAATAGAATCCCGTCAAAATTTTAGTCGGGATTTCGAAAAACTCTTCATAACACTTTGCCACTTTGCAACAACAAGGGAAGGCCAATGAAGAGCAGAACAAGTCAGAAGACCTGCCATTAACCATTTGCATTTGTAGCTTTCGGATAAAAAGCGAAGGTGTATTAAAACACACCAATAAAAATTCCCTTTATATCCTGTTAGTTACAAGTGATTAAATCGATCAGTATGATTTAATTATTTGTACTAATGAAAATTTTAAAAATAACATTATTCTGTTTTCTTACAGCCACATTTTCTGGCTTTGGAGAAGAGCCTACAGATGATTTACCTGTGGACACCATTGCCCTAAAAGAGGTACAGGTTTCTGCGCAACGGATGAATCATTTTTCTACAGGATTAAAAATCAATTCTTTAGAAAAAGAGCTTATCAGTGAATATAATACCCAGTCGCTTTCGGAGCTTTTAAACATGCACAGCCAGATTTTTATCAAATCATACGGAAACACAGGTTTAGCAACAGCTTCAACTCGTGGTAGCGGGGCCAATCATACCGCTGTTTTGTGGAATGGTTTTAATTTGCAAGACCCCATGAATGGAACGGTTAACCTGGCTAATATACCGGTAAATTTTATCGATGAGATAGTAGTACAACAAGGAGGATCAGGAGCGTTGTTCGGTAGCGGAGCTCTGGGTGGCGCTATTCATTTTAATTCTAACTATCCTTACAATCAAGGGCTGGAAATTAAAACCAACAACAAGTATGGCAGCTATCAAAATATTTTTAATGCCATCAATCTAAATTACAGCAACAGCCAATTTTCTTCCTCAACACGTTTTTTTCATAACACGGCACAAAACGATTATGAATATAAAAACATAGCAGCCATTAACCAACAAACTGAAAAACTGGCCAATGCAAGCTATCAAAAATTTGGATTTTTAGAATCGATAAAATATAAAATAAACAACCGGCAGGAAATTGCTTTTAACGGCTGGTACCAAAAATCGTTTAACGAATTGCCTTCAACCATGCTTAATGTAAATCCCGGACAGGAAGAACAGAAAGACGAACACTTTAGGCTAACGGCCGAATGGAAAAGGTTTGGTGAGCAGTCAACAACAAGTATAAGAACAGCGTACCTGAACAAAAAAAATATATATGCCAACCCGGCCATTCTGGATACCACAAACAACCATTCCGCTTCATCAATTACCGAAATTGAACAAAAATTTCAGCTGGGTAATAATCATTTAATCAATCTGGGAGTTAATGAAACTTACGAAACAGCCTCGTCAGATTATTACGGAGGAGAAAAGTACAGAAACAGGTTGTCGTTTTTCACATCATACAAAATTTTTAACCTGAAAAATACATTGTCTTCAACTATAAGTTTTCGAAATGAAATCATCAATAACTCAGCATCTCCCATCACCTACTCTTTAGGCATAAAGGCCAATGTCTTTGAGTGGATGGCCATAACATCTAACTTTGCCAAAAATTATCGCGTGCCTACTTTTAATGAACTATACTGGGGCAACTGGGGTAATCCTGATTTGGAACCGGAAAAAGGCTTTAGCGAAGATTTGGGAATAACTTTACAAAAAACATTTTCGATACATCATACAAAGTTTAACATTACGGGATTTAACAGCAATGTTGACAACTGGATTATCTGGGTTCCTGATCATACAATATGGACACCCAAAAATGTACAAAAAGTATGGTCGAGAGGAGTTGAAACCTCGTTTAATTACGGTTTAAATATCCAAAAATATCAGCTTAAACTAAATGCAGCTTATAATTACAATAAAACAACCAACGAAGCAAGCAATCAATTATCTGACAAGCAACTAATTTATGTTCCTTTGCATCAATATCAATGGAGCATTCAATTTAATTACAAAATTTTTGATGTCAGATATAACGAATCATTTACTGGTAAAAGGTATACATCAGAAAGCAATAATCAATATGTTGATGCTTTTACCGTTGGTAATTTGCATTTGGGAATGAAGATCAAATCAAAAATTATTAAAGGCAAAATGATTTTTTCCATTTATAACATTTGGAACCAATCATATCAGGTAATGGCCTGGTATCCTATGCCTTTAAGAAATTATGCCATTCATTTAACCATAAATTTTAACCATAAACAATTTTAAAAAATGATGAAAACACTAAAACTATTCGGATTGGCTTTACTAAGCCTTGTATTTACAGCAATTCTTTTTTCTTGTAACGATGATGATGACACCCCACCGCCATCTGGAGTTTATTCCGACGGCGTTTTTATAGTAAACGAGGGAAATTCCTCATCGGGAGGTTCGGTAAGTTTTTATAGCTACGCTGGCGATACCGTTTCCAATGAAATATTTCAGTTGGTTAACAACAGGCCTTTGGGCACTTTTGTACAATCTTTATCCTTAACAGATAATAAAGCATATATTGTGGTAAATGGATCGAACAAAGTTGAGGTAGTTGACAGGCATAACTTTGAAGAAGTAGCTACAATTACAGACTTTGACCTGCCCAGATATTTTACGCCCATAACAAACAATAAAGCTTATGTAACACAGTGGGGTGCCGAAGGACAAATAAAGGTGGTTGATCTACAAAACAATGAAATTTCCCAAACCATTAATGTGGGAAGTGGCCCAGAAAAAATGTACACCTATTACGATAAAATATATGTTGCCAATGGCGGAGGTTTGGGTGTTGACTCTACTGTATTTGTTATTGATGCTGGAACAGACCAGGTGGTTGATACGATAGAAGTAGGTCATAACCCTAAAGACATGGTAATTGATACTGATTTCAACCTTTGGGTTTTATGTTACGGATATGTTCAATATGGCGAAGATTGGAGTGTTGTTTACGAATCACCATCAGAGTTATACAAAATCAATACAAACAATCATAACATTATAGATTCATACACTATTAGTGAACATTTTCACCCTGAACATTTAGAAATAAGCCCTGATGGTAAATCAATTTATTACGGTGGTGGTTTTTCTTTTGGGAATATTTATAAAATGAATGTTAATGATGATGAATTACCTGCAAATCCTTTTAGCGATAAAGACTTTTACGGTTTTAATGTAGACTGGAAAGATGGAACAATCTTCGCTTTGGAAGCGCCGGATTTTACATCCAATGGAATTTTACACCGTATCAATGCTGATGGTACCATTTTAGGTGATTATGAAGTTGGAATTGGCCCCAACAGCATTGGTCTAAAGAAAAATCAATAAATCCATTAAAAAAGCGTAACCTTAAATGGCTACGCTTTTTTATTTATTATCAATTATTTTTTATTTTAACCCGCGGTTTTCAAGTAATGCATCGATAGATGGTTCCTTGCCACGGAATTTCAAATACTGTTCCATACCTTCGCCCATTCCATTTTCTGCTAATATGTGTTTTCTGAATTTAGCAGCAAGTTCCTGATTAAAGATGTCTCCGCTTTCTTTAAATGCATTATATGCATCGGAATCTAACACTTCAGCCCATAAATAAACATAATAACCAGCAGAGTATCCTCCCCTAAAAATGTGAGAGAAGTAAGTACTTCGGTAACGAGGAATAATATCGTCAATCAATCCGATATTATCCATCGATGCTTTTTCAAAAGCATTCACATCAATATTTTCAGTATTTTCTATAGTATGCCAGTCTAAGTCTAATAAAGCAGCTGCAACATATTCAACAGTAGCAAAACCCTGGTTAAACTGTCCGCTTTTTTCTAACTTATTAATTAACTCATCAGGTATTGGCTCATTGGTTTCGTAATGTTTAGCATATACTTTTAACACTTCGGGATCTGCAGCCCAATGTTCCATAATTTGAGAAGGCAGCTCTACAAAATCTCTTGGAACACTTCTGGAAGTTCTTCTGTACTGCCCATCGGCAAATAAATTATGCAATGCGTGTCCAAACTCATGGAAAAATGTCAAGGTTTCGTCGAAAGTAAGTAATGCAGGTTTATCACCTGTTGGACGAGTAAAATTAGTAACAATATATACTAATGGATAAATTTTTTCTCCATCTTCATAGGCACCACTTCTGAAAGTTCCACACCATGCACCAACTCTTTTACCTGGTCGTGGATGACTATCAATATATAAAACGCCTAAATGGCTACCATCAGCTTCTTTTACTTCGTAAGTTTTTACCTCTTCGTGATATAATGAAATATTATTCAATTCTTCGAATTGTAAACCATAAAGCTCGTTAGCAACATAAAAAATTCCATCGCGAACATTGTCAAGCGAAAAATAAGGCTTTAATTCTTCTTCGTCAAGATCAAACTTTTGTTTACGCAATTTTTCTGCATAATACCACCAATCCCATGACTTAAGCTCGAAGTTTCCACCTTCCTTATCAATAATTTTTTGCATTGCATCTCTTTCTTGTTTACTAACTTCCAACGCAGGTTCCCAAACCTGATACAAGAAATCATAAACATTTTCGGGCGTTTTGGCCATATTATTGTCAATAACATACCCGGCATAATTATTCCATCCTAACAATTTAGCTTTTTGGTCACGTAGTTTTACAATATCAGCAATAATTGCTTTATTATCGTTTTCGTTATCATTATCGCCTCTGTGATAATATGCTTTATAAATTTTTTCGCGTAATTCCCTTTTTGGCGAGTATGTTAAAAATGGAATCCAGCTTGGCTTTTGCAATGTGAATACCCATTTACCTTCCATATCGGCATTCTTAGCCTCGTCAGCTGCTGCTTCGATCACTCCGTTGGGTAAACCAACCAAGTCTTCTTCATTATCAATAACTAACTTAAACGCATTGGTTTCTGCCAAAAGATTTTCACCAAATTGTAACGAAAGCATAGATAACTCTTCATTGATTTTCTTTAACTCTTCTCTCTCTTCTACAGGAAGTGCCGCTCCATTACGCTCAAAATCGTTGTAAATCTTTTCAACCAATCGCATTTGCTCCTGGTTTAAGTCTAACTCTTCACGATTATCATATACTGTTTTTATACGTTTAAACAAATCCTGGTTCATGCCTACTTCATTTCTAAACCTGGACATCATAGGAGTTATTTCTCGTGCAATTTTTTGCAACGTAGGATTTGTGTTAGCCGATAGCATGTTATAAAAAACACTGGCTCTCCTTAAAATATCACTGCCTTGATCGTAAGCCAAAATGGTATTTTCAAAAGTAGGCTCTTCAGGGTTTGTGATAATCGCTTCAATTCCAGCTTTCGACTCTGCTATTCCGGCTTCGAATGCAGGAATATAATGCGATGTGTCTATTAATTCAAAAGGCGGAGTTTGAAAAGGTGTATCAAATTCAGCCAGTAAAGGGTTTTCGGGTTTAGGCTGTTCGGTACAACTAATAACCGCTACACCAACCATTAATAATAAAAATGCTAATTTTTTCATATACTTAGATTTTAGGATTAATTAAAAAACAAACCATAAAGTTAAATATTTTGTGATGTTTTAACTAAGAATTCGCAATAATTCATATAATATCAGATCAATTGTATAAAACTTATAATCTAACATAACAAAAAAAATAAATTGGGTTTAATTAAGATAACATCATTTAAAGATAAAATAACATAAGTTTTTTCAATAAAGAAAAATCGTTGAAAAATATTATTTAATGGGAAGAAATTATAAAAAAACATCCCGGTTTCCCGGGATGCAAACACTCTAATTTATTAACCTTGCTATTATATGAAGTTGGAATAATAGCCATAATTATTAAAAAACAAAAATATGATATTTTTTTTAAAAAGTGGTTAAAAAAACCATTTTTTTTAACATATTTTATTCAAACTTCTATATCAAAATACTAATAACTGAAAAACAGAATATTACAAAAAAAATAAAAAGATTAAATCAATAGCCTATTACCCAAAGAATTCTTTGCTCTTCAATGCACTTTTCAGCAATTTCAATTAATCCTTCATTGATTTTAATTAATTTTTTCAGGTAGAAGTCCCATTTTTTTTGCCATTCTGCATCCTCTTTGTTGAGCTCATCAATAAAATCCTGACCTAAAAAAATTTGATTAATATGATTGTTAAAAGCTTTTAAACTATCAATTTTTTTTAGTGTTTCGAGCTTTGTCAATAGTTCATTTCTAAGTGGGACAATTTTTCGGGCATTGTATTTAGTGGCACCAAAAAATTCGTAGAGTTTATTAGCGTTTTCATAACAGGCAGTAAAAATATTAAAAACTTCGCTTTCAACATATTTCGATTCCGAATCGCCTTTAATATAATTCTCATTGTCGCCTGTAGTGTTAAGTTCTACAATATTCAAATATTCCGAGCCAAATAATTCGATTCTCATAATACGATAAATAAAAGGTTAGTACTGAAAAGCTTTTTAAAATTATTAATTAAATTGGAAACAACAAAAAATATTTTATGGATTTATAAAGCGTAAGTTTTTTCATCTTATTATCTTTAACCTGTAATTTATTTTTATTATGACAGGAACACTAATTAATGCAGCGGCAATAATCATAGGTAGCTTAATAGGAATAGGGCTTCATACTAAATTACCAAAAAGAATTGTAAAAATTGTTTTCCAGGGAATAGGTTTGTTTACCCTTTTTATTGGCTTTTATATGGGCATGAAAACCAATAATTTATTTTTAATGATTATAAGTATTGTTACCGGAGGAATTATTGGTGAATGGATAAATATTGATAAATATATCAATCGATTTGGTGATAAAGTAAAGACAAAATTTAAATCGAAAAATTCTAAATTTACCGAAGGGCTTGTTACAGCATTTTTGCTATTTTGTATGGGCTCGGTAACCATTTTAGGCGCCATTGAAGAGGGATTGGGTGGCGAACCTAACTTATTACTGGCTAAATCAGTGTTAGATGGTGTTTCTTCCATTGCTTTGGCAGCAGCAATGGGCTTTGGTGTTGCTTTTTCAGTTATTCCTTTACTCATTTACCAGGGTGGATTAACTTTACTGGCTGCTTATTTCGGAGATTATTTTGCCAGTCATATCATTGACGAGCTTACGGCTATTGGAGGATTAATGCTTATAGGATTGGGTATAAATATCCTGGAAATAAAACATATAAAAATATTGAATCTGTTACCAGCCTTAGTCGTAATCATTATTTTAGCTTATTTCTTTGCGTAAATATGCCTTTAAAGAACCAACATACAGAAGATCAATTAAGTAATCTTTTTAAAGATTACGTTAGAAAACATCCTGAAACATTAAATAGTCTTCCCAATTCGGGGTCAAATAGAAAATATTTCCGGTTACAAAATCAAAATTTGTCAGCAATTGGAGTTTATAATTCTGATAAAAAAGAAAACATTGCTTTCATCCAATTTACAAATCACTTTTTAAAACACCGGATCAATGTTGCCGAAATTTATGCATATAACCTAAATCAAAACATTTATCTAATTAGCGACTTAGGCGACACCCAACTGTTAACCTGGTTAAATACCATAAGAACAGGAAAAGAATTTCCTAAGCAAGCCAAAACCGTTTATAAAAAAGTTATTCAGGAATTAGTTAGGATTCAAATTGTTGCTGACAAAGATTTTGATTATTCCTGTTGCCATCCTTATTCATCATTCGATAAAGAATCAATTTTATATGATTTAAATTATTTTAAAAATTATTTTGTTGATGCCTTGAATATTAAATACAAAAACAATCAGCTTTTTAAAGATTTCGATTTATTTAGTAATTATTTACTTTCTGGAACTTATCAACACTTTATGTATCGGGATTTCCAGGCACGTAATATTATGCTTGTCAATGGCGAACCTTATTTTATCGATTATCAGGGTGGAAGAAAAGGTGCTTTACAATATGATCTTGCCTCATTGCTGTTTCAGGCAAAAGCTAATATCAAACAAGAAGTAAGAGGTGAACTCTTAAATTATTATTTAAAAGTTGCGCGATTATTTATTCCGGTAAATCGAGATGAGTTTATTGAAAAATTTTATGCTTTTGCACTAATCAGGATATTACAAACATTAGGCGCATACGGTTTGCGAGGAATTATCGAAAAGAAACAACATTTTATCGAAAGCATACCAAATGCCATTAAAAATTTAATTTTTTTAAGCCAACAGAACGAAATTTTAAAGCGTCTTGAAACATTAAACGATATTATCCATCAAATCATTAATAAAGAATTAAAAACCGATGACAGATAAACTTACGGTAACCATTAACAGCTTTTCCTACAAACGCTCGATCCCTGAAGACTCGACAGGAAACGGAGGAGGTTTTATTTTCGATTGCAGGGCAATTCATAATCCTGGGAGGTACGAAGCATTTAAATCATTAACAGGTAAGGACCAACAAGTAATAGATTTTTTCGAACAACATAAAGAAATGCATCAATTTCTTGGGCATGTTTTTTCATTAGTTGAAATGTCAGTAAAAAAATACCAAAAAAGAAATTTTACACATTTAATGGTAAGTTTTGGATGTACCGGAGGCCAGCACCGCTCGATATATTGTGCAGAAAGTCTGGCCGATTATTTACAAAACAAATTTGATATACATATAGAAGTACACCACATTGAGCAGGAATTATTAAAAAAGGGATCCCTATGAAAGCCATGATATTTGCTGCCGGTAAAGGCACACGACTAAAACCGATAACCGACTCTATTCCCAAAGCGCTGGTTAAAATAAACGGTATGCCCATGCTCGAAAGGGTTATTCTAAAATTAATTCATGCAGGCGTTAATGAAATCATCATCAATGTGCATCATTTTCCACATCAAATTATCGATTTTTTACAAGAAAAAAATAATTTCGATATTCGGATTGAAATATCTCACGAAAAAGATATGCTTTTAGATACAGGAGGCGGACTAAAAAAAGCTTCGTGGTTTTTTAATGATAATAACCCTTTTATTGTTCATAATGTTGATATTATTAGCAATATCGATTTAAAAAAAATGCTCGAATATCATCAAAAAAATAACGCCCTTGTTACACTGGCTGTAAGAGAACGCGAATCGAGCAGATATTTTTTATTCGACAACCAAAACAGATTGTGTGGATGGAAAAATGTAAAAACAGGAGAAAAAATTAATTATAACCCAACCAACGATATCCAAAAATTTGCTTTTAGCGGAATCCATATCATTCATCCTGGAATTTTCAAATATTTTCCCAATGCTTTAAGCTTTTCAATTGTTAAAACATATCTTGATTTATCTCAAAATCATCCTGTAATTGCCTATACTCATAGCCAGGATTTGTGGTTTGATATTGGGAAACCAGAAAACTTAAAACAAGCCAATATTTTTTTACAAAATAGATAATCTTTTAGTAAAAACGGAGCATTCTGAACAATCCTTATTTCAATAATGTTCCTAAATTGTTTAAAATAATTATTTTTGTGTAAATAAAAAAAGCCCGTTATTAATCAAAGTACTGAGAATGAGCGAATATCTACCTTTATTAATTGGACTTTTATTTTTATCCGGAATACTTGTAATTGTACTTTATCCGGTTTTAAAGCAGCGTTTGGGATGGGTACTTTCCTTAGCGCCATTGACCATTTTTGTTTGGCTCTTAATTTCGCTTGGAGACCTAGATACAAAAACCATTAAACTATTTCCATCAGATTTTGCTTTATTACCAGGCATTGACTTTGCTTTTCGAATGGACGGCCTAAGTTCTATTTTTGGCCTGTTAATTACAGGTATTGGATTTTTAGTAGTATTGTACGCATCATGGTATATGAAGAAATACAGCCGGCAAGCACATTTTTTTAGTTACCTGATGTTTTTTATGGCTGCCATGACCGGCCTAGTATTTTCGGATAACTTAATGGCTTTATTCATTTTTTGGGAACTTACAAGTGTCACTTCTTTTTTACTCATTGGTTTTGACCATCATTTAGAAAAATCGAGGCAAGCAGCTTTACAATCATTATTAATTACCGGTTTTGGTGGGTTATGTTTACTCTTTGCAGCCATTCTAATTGGCCAGATAGCCGGAACTTATCAAATCAGTGAGATTATTGCCAGTGGAATTAATTTTACTTCACACACACAATATAATTTAATTTTTATTTTAATATTAGCCGCTGTACTTACCAAATCGGCTCAGTTTCCATTTCATTTCTGGCTACCTGGAGCCATGCAAGCGCCAACACCTGTAAGTGCATACCTTCACTCGGCTACCATGGTAAATGCCGGTATATATCTTTTATTAAGGATGCATCCGGTATTAAGTGGTACCATTTTTTGGAAATATTCATTAATACTGGCTGGCGTTATTACCATGTTCCTGGGTGCATATTTCTCAATGGGACAAAAAGACCTGAAAAGAATTTTAGCATTTACTACCATAAGTGCTTTGGGAACAATGGTTTTATTGATTGGCATTGGAACTCCATTTTCTATGGAAGCAACGCTGGTATTCTTTATCGTACACGGATTATATAAAGGCGGATTATTTATGGTAGCCGGGATTATTGATAAAAGTACCGGAACCAGAGATATTACTGTGTTATCCAAAATTTGGAAACCGTTACCTGCAACAACGATCTTTGCTGTGCTTGCATTAATATCCATGGCTGGATTACCTCCAATGCTTGGTTTTGTGGGTAAAGAACTTGTTTATGTTGCCAAAATTCAACTTCCCGGATTATCCTGGATTATTCTTCCACTTGGAGTTGGCGCCAACATTATGATGGTTGCGATTTCGCTTACTATTTTTGTGGAGGTTTTTTATAACAAGTCCAAAAAATCAGAAATTCCAATTCAATATAAAGAAAAAAAACTGCCCTGGTATTTTATTCTTGGCCCCGGTGTTCTGGCATTTGCCGGATTATTCCTTGGGTTATTTCCCGCAGGGCTTAATCAGGTTATTTCGAATGCCCTATTTGTAACCAAAAACCAGGTGTTAGACGTTCATCTTCTACTATGGCATGGATTTAATGAAGTATTGCTATTAAGTATTTTTGCCATCTTTTTAGGAGTTATGGTTTTTGTATACCGCAAACCAGTAACTAAATTTATTAAAAAAACCATCAAATGGTTTGATATATATCACCTTCCAACCATTTTTATGAATGTAATGAACTATTATCTAAAAATTGCAAGCAAAAATACTCAACGTATTCAGCATGGATATCACCGATTTTACTTAATGACATTTTTTATCGTTACTCTTGCAATAACTGTTTTTCAAATCAATTGGAATTTCAGAGAGCTTGTTCCCCTGGAAGGATTTACAGCCATAAGGCTTAATATAGTTATTTTGCTAATGGTCTCGTCCTTAGCCGTACTTTTTGCCGTTTTTTCCATGTCGAGGCTTTCAGCGATTTTAGCTATGGGTGTAGTTGGTTACGGTA
>CAZSIC010000062.1:0-19792 GCA_964606845.1 uncultured Bacteroidales bacterium | reverse complement strand
TCTAATATCGTTTGGATTAAGTGGGCTTAACTCTTTTGAACCAGGCACTCTTAAAATCATTCCACCGTAATTATGAAAAGCATAAACTACAATAATATTCGGGCGCTCGTTCATATAGTTTGCAATGGCTTTAATTCCTGTCCCGGAAAAGGGATAATCACCCGATCCGGATTGAACATAGGCTGGCTGCCAGTTGTATCCCCAGTTTCGGTTTCCATCAACATACCCTTCCGAATCTTCATTAATCAATCCATCACCATCGTTATCAACGCCCTCGCTTCCCAGTAAGGTATATTCACCTTTTTCTCCATCTTTAACCCGCACCATAATTCGGGGATCTTCAGAATCGAGTTTCCATTTTCCGAACAGATCCTTTTTACGCATCTGACAAATATTTCCATCACCATCAAGGTCATCAGGAAAATCCTCATCAAACAATCCATCCCTGTCATCATCTTTAGGGATGCGCAGACCTCTGTTCATACTTGGAGTATTGGCATCAGCAAAGAAATGATAACGCCCGTCAACATTTACGCTGGGAATTAAGTAGTATGCATTTTTATCAACCAGCTTTTTTACTTCAGGATTTGTTTTGTAATTTTTAAGTAAATAATCAGCAAAATAAAGCACTACTTCGCTTGCCTGTATTTCGTTACCATGGATGTTACCATCAACGTAAACTCCGGGTTTCGATAATTTTCTTCCTGTTGATTTATTGTTTATTTCCAGTGCCCAAATCTCTCGGTTCTCTTCGCTTTTTCCAACCAAAACAGCTTCTGTCAAATCTGGATATGCCTTGTTTAAAGTTTTTACTATCTCTACTATTTCTTCGTAAGTATAGTATTTATCGAATCGAAGTGGTACAGTTATTTCCTGAGATACTCCAACTTTTGTTACAAAAACAAAAAGTACTAATATGATAATTGATATAATATTTTTCATGGCTTAATTAATTTTTATTTGTTTTTGATCATTACCTGCATTTTTTGACTTCAGATTAAAATCCAGCGAACTCAATTTTGTTTTTATTAAGTATTCAACTTTATGGGTACTTAATCCCTTAACTGTTGAAACAGGAGTTCTTTTTTTACCTTCCAGAACTTCCAAGTCTTTATTTTCTATTAACAAAATTGCTGGAGCAGGTCGTTCATTTCTGTTTCCCATAGCAATCGGAAATGACAAATAAGCCCTATTTTCTATCCAAACTTCCACTTGATAAATATCATTACCCAATTTCTTTGTTTTGATATCAGCAATTTGAAGTGCAGGTGCTTTCTTTATAACTTCGAAAACCCAATCTAACTGAATATCAATATCTTTTTTTACAGAATCAAGTATGGGAGTTGTTTTTAAATAGGGAACAAATCCTCCTATTTCCACTTCTCCCAGTTCTGGATGTTGAGATATCTCCCAGTTAACAAAACCTTTACCACCAAGAACATTATCGCTATATTCAAGCATGGCAAGTTCTTTTTCATCTGATTTGCCATGATCTTTATTTTTTCCCGATGATGCTCCCATTTGTTTCATCATAGCAACCATGCGTTCGGGATTGATTTGCCCCGCTTCAACCATTTTGATAACCTGCTCAGCTCCAAATTGTGGTGGTGCATTATTTGCTTTTAGAAATGCAGCAATTCTTTCCTCGCCAAGAGCTACAAAATCTTCAGAACTCATTTTCTCTAATTGATCAATGGTAAGTTTGTCGTTATCATTTTCTTCTTTTTTCTCAGGTTTAGGAACCGTAAAAAAGTTCATACTAAAACTGGGAACACCATAATGGAAATACATCCATAATTCAAAGGAACCATCTTTTGCAGTTTCAGCATCTAATCTCTCCAGATTATAATCATTTTCTTTAAGATATTCTTTATACTCATCGGCCAGTTCGTTATAAAAAGCAATATCCTCATCCAGATGATTAACAACAGCTCCAAGACCCAGAAAGCTGGCTACCATATTGGGTGTTAACTCCATTCCCGGAGGAACCATTGGCTGAAACATTTCAATAATTTCATCCATCGTATAAGTTTTACTTGCATCCAGATTAAATTGCTTAGCCATATTTTTAGGAATTTTAATTTTAGTAAAATCGGCAGAACCTTTACGTTCAGGTTTAGGTACATTTAAACAGGTATTTGTTTCGCCAAATGTAAAAGCCATTGCAATTTCAGGATGTTCATATACAAATTTCATAAGGTTAAAAGTAAGCTCACTGCTACCTGGCCATTGTCCGGCGATTTTGTTTTCCGGATTATGGAAAAATGAAAAATTTATTCCCGGATTTATTCCACCAACAGGGTCTTCATTATATTTACCATCTCCATCATTATCAATTCCTTCATCATAAAGTTTATACATTCCCTTTTCACCCTTTGATTGATCTGCTTTTTTCATCAATCGTGGTTCATTCGTATCTACAATCCAACTGCCACCCGGATGAACAACTCTCATTTTTGTAATAAATCCATCGCCATTTAAATCATCAAATCCATCTTCGTCGGTCAATTCATCGCTATCATCATTTACAGCAGAAAAATCTCTCACGTTTTCGTACTTTAAACCTTTGAAATAGCTTGTTAATGCATCGGCATTTAAAACAGGTAAAACAAAATATGTATTTGTTTTATAAGCTTCGTTTGCAATTATTTTGTCTATAAATTTAATGGCAGAGTAAGTGGATAAAGGATCATTACCATGAGGATTGGCCATAATAAATATTGCCGGGATACTTTTAGAATCTGAATGAACTTCCTGACCAATCTCCACAAATTGAACATTATTTCCACCTGCACTTTTACCCAATGAATGCATAGTTACAATGTTAGAATTAGTCTTTTTTAGTTCTTGCAGCTTTTGATTAATCTCATTTACATTGAAATAAGATTGCGCAGAAATATGAAAAGCAAAAAGTTGCATCAGAACAGCTATTCCAGCAACTTTAAAATAAAAAATAAATTTTTTAAGCATAATTGTTAGATGTTAAGTAAATAATTGATAATATATTGACTATTTATGCCATATATAGTTTAACTTCATAATTACTTTTATATTAAATAACCGTAATTTTTTTTTTAGCATGTATCTCAAAATAAATAATTCATCTTCGGCATTATTTTTGTTAAAAATAGTTTATAAATTCATTATAAAGTAACTTGAATATTAAATTTTCCATTCAAACTGTGTATTCTAAAAATCTAAAAAAATAGAATAATGAAAATAATATTTATTTTAATTATGTCCACCTTCTTTTTTCATTCTTTTAACTCATATTCTCAAAGTAGCATATATATTTCCGGAAATCCAGGCATTTCAGAATTTGCTTCTAAATTATCGCTGGAAGAAAAACCTACAATAATCAAAGGATCTCCATATTATAATTTAGATTTTATGTATGGTGAGGTTGAAACTTACCGAGGTAGTAATTTTAATGGATTATTCAGGTACAATATCTATAATGAAGAAATGGAATTCATATACAAGAGAGATACTTTTATGATTGATAATCCAATTATTCTCAAGTATATCAAATTTGCAGCTAAAACATTCACTTACTCTGTTATTATTGATAAATTTTGGCAATCTAAATATATTTATGGCGGATACTTTGAGGTATTAAATGAAGGTCCTTGCCAGTTATTAATTCGCTATGAGATGGATTTTAGACAAAACAGATTTGTTCCTTATTATGGTGGTGGAGGTGGAGATGGCAGTTACCGTTATATTCCTGAACAAAAGTATTATTTACGACTAGATATTGATGAACCAGCTTTCCGGCTTAAAAATAACAAGCGGTTCTTTTATAAAACTTTTCCCGAAAAGAAAACTGAGATTGCTCAATTTTTAAAAGAGCATCATTTAAATTTAAAACAAAAAAACGATTTAATAACCTTATTTCAATTTATTAATTCTTTATAAATAATGAAAAAAATATTTTTTTATATTCTCTGTAGCTGCTTATTTTCTAGTAGTATTTTTTCTCAAGAACCTGTAATTAAAAATCTTAATTTGTATTATAAAGATAAGAATGTAATTGTAAATTATGATCTTAAAGATTTTAAAAGGTCTAAAGAATTGCATACCATAGAGCTGTTCTTTGTCGATGATAATTTCAATGTAGTTGTTCCTCATAAAATATCGGGCGATTTTGGCGATAGTATTATGGCTGGCCAGGACAAGCAGATAAAATGGGCTGTTTTTGATGATAACGTTAACATAACAAGAAAATTGAGGCCCATTGTATTGGCTGATGGTTTAAATAAAGGAGGTTCTGCAAATGTTATCTGGTCCTTCTTTGTTCCGGGACTGGGAGATTATTTTGTTGAAAATCCAAGAAATATGATTTTTAAACCCTATTTAAAAACCCTTTTGTTTTTTGGATGTGTAACACTGGGCTATATGGCTGATCAAAACAGAATTCCCTTAGTTTGGAAAGAATGGGATAGAACACTAATGCGTGAAGTTGGATTTAGCTATGCCGATGATCATTGGTTATTTGCTTTTGACAAAGAAATTTTCTACTTCGCAGCAGCATCCATTTGGATAATGGATTTAATTTGGGTTTATTCAAAAGGTAATCAAAATGAAAGACTAAAAGTATTTACAAAATTTACTCCAACAGTTAGCAAAAGCAAAAATTTTACAAATTTAGGCATCAATATAAATTTATAAAACAATGAGATATTACCTAATACTTTTAATAATGTCGATTTCAGTCTTTTTGCCTGGTTGCGATGAAGAGTATGATTATGAAGTAAAAAATACTACCTGGAGTATTTATGTTTACTGGGAAGATGGTTTTTACCAGGGCGAACCCAATGAGATTACTTTCTTTAACGACGGAACAACAAGCTGGGGAGGTTACTGGGAAAAAACCGATGAACTAACGTTTAAATGGATTGTTAATTATACTAATGAAACCCGATCCTACCAGACAACTTATTATGCACAATTTAGAAAAGATCTTACAAAAATTCGTGGGTTCTGTATCAATACATTTAATAATACCGGTGAATTTAATGGAAGTAAAATATCAGATTAATTCTACCTCAAGAATATGTTTCATCTTAAGAAGCAACATGGCTAACCTGGATTGCCCAATACCTCCGCCAACCGACAAAGGGAGCTGACCAGAAATTAACCTAGAATGAAAAGTTAAATTTTTCCTGTACTCTGTATTTGTATATTTTAACTGGTATAATAAAGCTGATTTATCAACTCTTATTCCCATAGATGATATTTCAAAAGCAGTTTCCAAAACCGGATTTCATACAATTATATCACCATTTAAGCCTCTAAAGTTATCTATTGTAATAGTAGACCAGTCGTCGTAATCCGGGGCACGTAAATCGTGGGGAATCCCATCAGAAAGTTCATGCCCTATTCCAATAATAAAAACGGCTCCATGGTCTCTGGCCACTATTTTCTCTCGCTCCTCGGTGTAAGCTTTGAATAGCGATACTGTAATTCTTCGGAATGAATAAATGTAATCTTTTCAGGCAAAAAAACTTCTGAAAAAGGAAAAAGTGCAGCCAAATGTTTCTCGGTTTCTTTTATAGAACGATAAATGTTTTGTACAACTGACTTTAAGTAAGATATTGATCTTTCTTTTGTAGTAATTCTTTTTTCCCAGTCCCACTGGTCAACTAAAACTGAATGTATCGGGCTTATAATCTCATCAGGGCGCAAGGCTTTCATATCTGTTACAATACCCATATCCGCAGGCATCTCTAAATCGGCCAATTTTAATCTTTTCCATTTAGCTAATGATTGCACAATTTCAAGTTTACATCCTGGAAACGATTTAGCTATAAAACTCACAGGTTTTTCAACTCCATTTAAATCATCATTTATTCCTGTTCCCGATTTTAGAATCAACGGTGCATTTACTTCCATTAATTGTAGATTTTTACAAAGGCTTTTCTTAAAAAAATCCTTTAATTCGAATAACGCTTTTTCGATTTCGATTTTGTACGTAAGTAATTTTTGGGTTTTAGCTGTAGTTAACATTTTAATTTATTTTAAGGGTTTAACATTTAAACAAAAAACCCTTCTACTGATGTTACAGAGAAGGGTTTATAAGGATATAACAAAATATTACCTTCTCTTTGGAGGAGGACGATTATTATTTATTATTGATAATTAGAAAATTCATTTTCATTTAAAATAAAAAAACCTTCCGGATTAGGGAAGGTTATGGTTAAACGTTAATATTATTGTTTTTACAATAACCTTCCCTGCTGTAAATTAATATTTACAACATTATTTAAAAGATTATTGTTTTTAAATTGTTCCATCAAAGCATTTTAAGTTTCTTGTGTTAACAAATTTAAATGCTTCAATTAAAAAAACAAATTTTTATCAATAATATTTTAAAACAAAACAAATAAAAAAGTGCAGTTAAATACTATAAAATAATAAACCCTGATCATCAACACATTGAAAAAAATAATAAAAAAATGTAAGAATTAACTGTAACGTAATACTAATATAATCGTCTTATGATTTTAAAGTTTTATCGAAAAACAATATTAATACAGAATTTATTTTTAATTTCATCAAAAAATTTTCTAGAGAAAGAATGGAATGCAAATAAAAATTGAGAATTTAGATAAAATCTATAAAAACGGAAAACGAGCACTTTCTAATATAAACCTCGAAATTGAAAATGGAATGTTTGGCTTGCTTGGCCCCAACGGAGCCGGCAAATCCAGTTTAATGCGGATACTGGTTACCTTAATGAAACCAACCAATGGCAACGTCAGCATAAATGGTTACGAATTAATGAAAAACCGGGCTGAGATAAGAAAAATGTTAGGATACTTACCGCAGGACTTCCGGTTTTTTACCAAACTAAAAACATGGGAATTTTTAGATTATGCTGCAGGACTATCAGGAATAACCCATAAAAAACAACGCTCCGAAAAAGTTGACGAATGGCTTGAAAAGGTTGGATTATTTGATGTAAGGGACAGAAATGCCAACAAACTATCGGGTGGAATGAAACGCCGGCTTGGAATTGCTCAAGCCCTTATTGGAGAACCTAATATAATAATTGTAGATGAACCAACCACTGGACTTGACCCTGAAGAAAGGATTCGATTTCGCAATATCCTCTCAGATATCAGCCAGAGAGATGTTATTATTATCCTTTCAACACATATTGTAGGTGATATTTCCAGTATTTGCCAGGATTTAGCATTACTTAATAATGGCTACGTTGAATTCAAAGGGTCACCCGAAACGTTAATCAATAAAACAAAAGGGCATGTTTGGCAGGTCACTACTTCCGGTTTCGAATACGAGATGCTAAAAGAAAAATATGCTATTATTTCAACAATACCTTCTGAAGAAGGGTGGGAAGTTCAGCTTGTAGGTGATAAACTGGATGCAAAAAATGCCATAGAAGTTGAGCCCAATCTGGAACATGCCTATGTTTATTTTATGGAATACCTGACCAATAAAAACAGCTTTTAAAATGAATGCATTCCAAACAACAAGTATTATAGCCCGGTTTGAGATGAAGACCCTTTTCCGAAGTTGGTTTTTCAGAATTTTTGCCGGATTATCCATTATTGCATTAGGTATTTTTAATATTGCTGTTTTTAGCAAGAACAGCGGAGCTCCATGGTTATTCAGGGCTTTACCGGCCTCAATACCTTACGCCAATTTAATTATTTTAAACCTCGGGCAAGCTATTGTTGCTGTGTTTTTAGCTTCGGAATTTTTAAAACAGGACAGAAAAAATGATTCCGTTGAAGTTATTTACGCCCGCTCAATGACCAATACACAATATATTTTAGGAAAAGCGCTGGGTATTCTATCTGTTTTTATCATATTGAATTTTATTATTTTAATCCTCGGTATTGGATTTTCATTTTTAAATGCCGATTCTGCAAAAGGCGTCTTAGATTTCTTTTTATACCCCCTGCTAATTAGCATACCAACACTTGTCTTTATATTAGGGTTATCCTTCTTTTTAATGACGGTTTTAAAAAATCAAGCCATCACTTTTATATTGCTGCTGGGATATATTGCATTAACGGTTTTTTATTTAAATCAAAAGTTTTATCATTTATTCGATTTTATTGCCTACCAGGTACCCATGATGAATTCTAGTATTACTGGTTTTGGGAACCTTCCAGAAATCCTTGTGCACCGGAGTATTTATTTTGTAACAGGGATTGGATTAATTTTATTTACCGTTTTTAAATTAAACCGGTTACCACAGTCAAAAAAATTAACCTCTCTCCCATTATTCCTGGCAATTATTTTTATTGCATCTGGTGTGTTTTTAGGTTTTCAATATATTGATATTAAAAAAGATCATGTTGAGCAAAAAAAGCAAATGATTGCTTTAAATAATCAGCATTCGAATTATCCAAGGGTTTTTGTTGAAAAATGTAATCTTGATGTAGAACATCAGAATGAAAATATTTTAGTTACGGCACAATTAAAAGTATCAAACCATACCAACCAACCTATTGACACCTTGCTTTTTAGCTTAAATCCATCATTAAAAATAAATTCAATAAAAATAGATGATGAAAACTATAATTATAGCCACAACCATCATTTAGTTAAAATTCCTTATTCAAAAATATTATCGCCTGATTCAAGTTTAAATATCAAATTTACATATCAGGGATCAATTAATGAAAACACACATTTCATTGACCAAAACCCCGATGAATTTTCAGATAATTTTGGGCTTAATATGTATATGGTTCGAAAACGATTTGCCTACATACAAAAAGATTTTGTTTGCTTAACCAGCGAATCATTATGGTACCCTGTTTCGGGAGTTACTTATGCTACCAATAAACCGGCATTTTATCAACCTGATTTTACTGACTTTTCTTTAAATGTAAAAACAAATAAAAAATTAACAGCGGTTTCTCAAGGGAAATCTATTAAAAGTGATAACGGCATATTCACATTTAAAAATGAAAACCCTTTACCTAAAATAAGCCTGTTAATTGCTAATTATGTTAAGTATTCTGTTAATGTTGATTCAATAGAATATGCAATATATACTACCAAAGGTAATGATTATTACAAAAAGCATTTTACAGATATTAACGATACGCTGCCCTCAATTATTCGTGAATTAAAAAATGAGTTTGAAACCCTGCTGGACTTAAATTACCAGTTTAAACGATTTTCATTTGCCGAAGTGCCTGTTCACTTTGCATTGGATAAACACATTTGGTCTGTTGCAAGTGATGCTGTTCAACCGGAAATGATTTTTTACCCGGAAAAGGGTGTCATTATGAAAGAAACTGATTTTAAATATCGTAAAATACGGCAGGAAAAAAGGATGAAAGACAATAATGAAGAAATTTCTCCCGATGATCTACAAATTAGAATTTTGAAACGCTTTGTACGAGGGAACTTTATGGCTCCAACCAATGAATGGTATCAATTTGGCAATGTTGTCGACAAATATACATACAATCTTATCCCAAATTACTACAGCTTCATAACTCACTTAAAATCTGAAAAATACCCAATATTAAACTTAGCCATGGAAGTTTTTTTAAAAGAGAGGAATGAAAATAATTTCTCATCCAATCAATGGTTTTGGAGAGGGATACGTAAAGGAGAAAAAATTAACCTGGAGCTTAAAGAATTTACCCTTAAAGAATTGTTAGAAGGTGGGTTTGATGAAGATAAAAGTGACGAGGATGACAATCCAATAACGCTTGATGATATAATTCTTGCTAAAGGAGATTATCTGTTTTCATTATTCAGAGCACGGTATGGAGAAAAAAACTTTAATCAAGTTGTAAATGACCTAATACATAAAAACCTACACAACTCATTTGCTTTCAGAGATTTTGAGCATGAAATCTACAAACAATTAAATGATTCTATCAATAAGGAAATAAAACAATGGTACATGCAAAAACAGCTCCCCGGATTCTTAATAAAAGATTTAGAAACCTACAAAGTTTTAGATGGTGAGCATACCAAATTCCAGGTGCGTTTTAAAATTGCAAATCCCAAACCCATGGATGGAATTATAACGTTAGCGATTGAATTAGACGACAATGGCAACCGAAGGAGATCCTCCAACCAAACAGATGGCCCTGCTTATTTTAATAAAATATTTATCCCTGCACAAACAGCAAAAGAAATCGGCATCGTTTTTTCTTCAGAGCCCAGCAGAATGAACATTAATACCAATATCTCTGAAAACCTGCCAAACAATCTTGTTTATGAATTTTCCGGATTTGATGATACCAAAAAGATTGCTCTACTGGATGATATCAAAAATTTACCATTATTTACAGATTTAAGCCGTACCAATGAAATAATTGTCGATAACGAAGACGAAGCGTTCGAAATTATTCAGGAAACCAATGAAAGTTACCTGAAAACGCTTATTCATAAAAATAAAGAAGAAAGGTATAAATATTCAGGAATACGTTTTTGGAACCCACCTTCGGTATGGGAGCCAATTTTACATTCAGAGCTTTATGGAAAATTTGTACGCTCCGGAGTTTATACCCGTTCAGGCGAAGGAGAAAGACTTGCCAGATGGAATGCTGATTTACCCAACCCAGGATATTACGATGTGTATTGCCACATATTTAAATTTAATGTGAACTGGGGCAGGCAAAAACGAAAACCCAATTATCATTTTACCATTTTCCATGATGATGGTATGGATGAAATAGTTCTTTCCGACGGAGAATTAGATGAAGGATGGAATTATATGGGAACATTTTACATTTCGCCGGAAAATGCAAGAGTTGAATTGAACAATAAATCTGTTGGAAACATGATCTTTGCCGATGCGATCCGATGGGTAAAAAATGATTAATAGATAACTGAGCAAAATAAAAAACAAATAAAAATATAATAAGTAAATAATATATAATATGTTTAAAATTAAACTCTTAGCAACAGGATTAATTTTTATTAATACCTTTTTTTGCAGTGCACAAATAACGCTAACGCTTGATGATGCAATGAATATTGCTACTGAAAATAGTCCTTCAATTAAGCAATCAAGAATAAGCATGGAAAGAAACAGAGAATATCTGAATGCACAGTTAGCCATGTTAAAATCACACTTTTCGCTAAATGTTACTCCTATTCAATATTCGAATAGTGAAACCTACGAAGAATATTACTCGCAGTGGTATAATTCAGAAAAAACGGTTTCTAATGCAGGCCTGGTTATTTCACAACCCATTAAATGGACTGATGGAACATTGATGTTAAGAAACAATTTTGAGTATAAATCAACATCATCAGAAACATTCAATAATTTTTCAGACCCAAACAATCCTACGAAAGTTACAAACACTTATACAGGATTCGATAACTACCTGTTTTTAAGTTATAATCAACCCTTATTTACCTATAACAGAACCCAGTTAAACCTTAAGAGGCAAGAACTTGCACTGGAAAATTCCACTTTATCTTACTCCATACAAATGTTAAATATTGAACGACAGGTAACACAAGCCTTTTATGCTATTTATCAAAAGCAAATGTCCGTAGAAATTGCCAATGAAGAATTTGAAAACCAGAAAGTAAGCCTGGATATAATCCGAAGTAAAGTGGAAGCCGGATTATCTGCCCAGGAAGAGTTACTGCAGGCAGAACTAAACTACTCTACCAGCCAGTCGAACCTTGAAAATGCAAAAGTAGACCTTGAAAATGCAAAAGACGAATTTAAAAGGCTTATTGGTATTTCTTTATATGAAGATATTGAAATTTCAACTGATATTGAGTATAAACCGGTTTTGGTCAATCTTGAGAAAGCCATTGAAAATGGACTATCGCAACGGCTAGAACTTACCCAACGAAAAATAGATTTAAACAATGCAGAATTTGATTTAATAGAAACAACAGCTACCAACGAGTTTCGTGGTGATGTTGATCTATCGCTTGGTATCATGGGAAATAACGAAAATTTTGCTAATATTTACGAAAAACCCACACGTAGCCCGCAAGTTGGTGTTACCTTTTCAATTCCTATTTTCGACTGGGGTGAACGTAAAGCAAGAATTCGTGCTGCCGAATTACAGGTAGAATCACGTGAGATTGATTTACAAGATCAAAAAGATGATATAGTAATTAATATCCGCCAAATTTATCGTAACCTAAAAAACCTAAATTCTCAAATTAAAATTGCACAGCAAAACGAAAAAAATGCAAAACTAACTTACGAAATCAATCTGGAAAGATATAAAAATGGTGATTTAACCAGTATCGACCTCGAAAGATATCAAAATCAATTATCACAAAAGAAAATGGATCTGGCTAATGCCTTAATCAATTACAAACTTGAATTACTTAATTTAAAAATACAGTCGTTGTGGGACTTCGAAAACAATACTTCATTTGTCCCCCAAGAGTTACAAGCGAATATAAAACCCAAGGATGAATAAAAAATTTAAAAAATAAACAACCCTACAAATCAATTAAAAATGAAAAAAATAATTACACTTTTAGTAGCAATTGCACTTTTGGCATCGTGTAATAACGAAGAAAAGGAATTAAACAAAGATATTTCTGTGCCGGTTTCAGTAGTTGATTTAAAACTAAAATCAATAGAAAAATTTATTGAAACTACCGGAACTGCTTATCCTGTAAAAGAAATCACAAAAAAATCAGAAATAGCAGGTAAATATTATTTATTAACCAACCCTTCAACAGGCAAAAAATATGCTTTAGGCGATTATATAAAAGAAGGAGAAAAAATTATGAGGCTGGAAGATAAAGAATACGAGAATAACATTAAAATCAATTCGCTTAAGTTAAGCCTGGAAATTGCTAAACAAATTTATGAAAAGCAGCAATCGTTGTACGATAAGGGTGGTGTTACGTTAAGCGAACTTAAAAATGCAGAGATTGAGTTTATTAACTCGCAATACAATTATGAAGACGCATTAATACGTTTGGACAAGTTGCAAATAACCGCTCCATTTTCCGGGGTAATTGTAGATTTACCTTATTACACTTCGGGAACTAAAGTTGATGCCGGCTCTACAATGTTTAAACTAATGGATTATAGTAAATTATTTATGGAAGTTAGTTTAGCAGAAAAAGCCCTTAAAGAAATTAAAAAGGGACAAAAAGTAAATGTTACAAATTATACCATTCCTGATGATACTTTATCTGGAGTTGTATCCCAGATATCTCCCGCCATTGATTCCGACACACGATCATTTAAAACAATGATTGATATTAACAACCCAGATTTATTGATGCGTCCCGGGATGTTTGCAAAAGGAGAAATAATTGTTGCTTCGGCAGATAGCTCGATTGTTATTCCTAAAGAAGTAATTTTATCAAAGCAACGTGGCAATACTGTTTTTGTTGTTGATAAAGGTTTGGCACAAGAAAGAGTTGTAACATTCGGACTAGAAAATCCTGATGAAGTACAAATTATATCTGGACTTGAAAAAAATGACCGCCTGGTAGTAAAAGGATTTGAAACGCTCAGAAATCGCTCAAAAGTCAAGGTTGTTAAGTAATTATACTATTTAACAATTCAGATTTTATTTTTTAAAATGAAAAATAGTAAAAAGATGCATTATATAGGTTAATCCATAAGATTTATAAAAAATCTTAGGGGATGTGTTTCATTGCAAGAAAAATAATATGTATGAAAAAAATAACACAGTTTTCGGTTAATAATCCTGTTACGGTTTCAATGATTGTAATAGCAATCATTCTTTTGGGGTACATATCCTTTGGAAGATTAGGTGTTGATTTACTTCCGGAAATGAATGCTCCGAGAATTTTTGTTGAGATAAAGGCTGGGGAACGCCCTCCTGAAGAGATGGAGAAACAATATATAAAAGATATTGAAGCCCAGGCTATGCGACAAAAAGGAGTTACTCAGGTATCGTCCATTTGTATGGTTGGAACGGCCAGAGTTACTATTGAATATACCTGGGGTAGCGATATGGACGAAGCATTTCTTGATTTACAGAAAGCGCTTACAGCCTATAGCCAAAACGCAGAAATCGAAGAGTTTAACATCACACAGCACGATCCCAATGCAACTCCTGTAATAATTATTGGATTATTGCATCAGGAAATTAACGACATGGACGAGTTGCGTAAAACAGGCGAAAATTATATAAGAAACGAGCTGATACGATTAGAAGGAATTGCTGATGTTACTTTAACCGGAACCGAAGAAAAGGAAATTCTGATTGAAACAGAACCCTATAAACTTGATGCTTATGGATTAACCACAGGACAAATTGTTCAGCAAATACAAAATGTAAACCGAAATGTTTCTGGAGGCACCATTATTGAAATGGGTAAAAAGTACATCATTAAAGGAACAAGCCTGGTAAAAAATATCGAAGATATCGAAAATATTGTTTTGAGCTATCAATTGGTTAACGGTACAGAAAATCAAAATGCCAGGATAAAAACACCCATATTTTTAAAAGATGTAGCGAAAGTAAGTTTTGTCAATAAAAAACCTCAAAACATTGTACGCATTAACGGGCAAAGATGTGTAGGCCTTTCTGTTTTTAAAGAAACCGGTTATAATACAGTAAAAGCAGTTGAAGATTTAATGGAATCGTTTGAATCGATAAAAAAGGCATTACCCGGGTACGGATTTATTATTGTTCAAAACCAGGGTAATTTTATTCAAACAGCAATTAACGAAGTGCAGGAAACCGCTTTGATAGGTATACTTATTGCTGTATTTGTCCTTTTTATTTTCTTGCGAAGATTAAAAGTAACTGCCATTATCAGTTTTGCAATTCCCGTTTCCATTATTGCCACTTTTAACCTTATGTATTTTAATGGATTAACACTTAACATAATGACTTTAGGCGGACTTGCCCTGGGTGCAGGCATGCTGGTAGATAATGCGATTGTGGTAGTAGAGAATATCTTTCGGAATATGGAACAGGGAATGTCTGTTCGGGATGCTGCAATAAAAGGAACAGCCGAAGTTGGTGGTGCTATTGTTGCTTCAACGCTTACTACTATTGTTGTTTTTCTTCCGATTGTATATTTACATGGTGCCTCGGGAGCTCTTTTTAAAGATCAGGCGTGGACCGTAGCCTTTTCATTGCTGGCTTCATTATTTGTAGCCATACTGGTAATACCAATGCTTTTCCATTTTGCTTACCGCAATAAAAAAAGTGATAAAAAAATAAAATCTGTCCGCATTGGATGGTATGGTGGCTTTTTATCCAAAATTCTTACTAAAAATGGAATTGTGATTTTTGTTTCAATTATTTTGCTGGGTTTAACCGCTTACATCTTCCCAATGGTAGGTTCAGAATTTATGCCTAAAAGCGGAGCTGGTGAATTTACCATTGATATTAAGCTAAAAGAAGGAACCCAACTGGAGCGAACATCGGGAACAATTAACAATATTGAATCAATGGTTACTGAAATGTTAGGAGATAAACTAGATATAATTTATAGCCAAATCGGGCCATCCACATCATCGGGCAACGAAAAATCAGTATTTCAAAATGAAAACACCGCAACATTAAAAATCCTTCTGAACAAAAAATATATTAACCAGTCAAATAAAATTATTGCTGATATTGAAGAATTATTAGGAACAATCCCTGATGCCGAGATTTCTATAATACGCAACGAAACAGCCTTGCAGTCAACCATGGGAACTGATGAAGCTCCTTTGGTAGTTGAAGTAAAAGGAGAAAATATTGAAACGCTGGATCAAATTTCTTCAGAAATAAAAATCAGGCTACAAACAATCCCTGAGTTATTTAATGTAAAAACAAATATTGAAGAGGGTGCACCTGAAATTGATGTAATAATTGACCGATACAAAGCAGGAATTTATAATATGAGTGTTGATGATATTACGACTCAACTGAAAGATCTTTTAATGGGCAAAGATGCCGGAAAATATGAAAAAGATGGTGAAATGAATGATATCACAGTTAAATTGCCTGATATGAGTTTATCAGAATTTAATAACATTACATTGAAGAATGGAAACAACGATGTACCCTTATATGAGTTGGCTCATATCGATCAATCATCATCACCCAAACAGCTATTCAGGAGAAACCAAAACCGGATAGGAAAAGTTTTAGCTGATATAGACCATACTGTAGCTTTCGATCAGGTCATTAAAAAAGTCAGTGAGCAAATCAAGGACATAAAATTACCGCCTGAATATGAAATTTCCATTATTGGTGAAGAGCAGAAAAGACAGGAAGCAATAGCAGGATTAAGTTTTGCCTTAATTTTATCCATTGCCTTAGTATATATGGTAATGGCATCGCAATTTGAATCTTTAATTCACCCATTTACTATTATTTTAACCATTCCACTTGCCGGAGTTGGTTCTATCTGGGCATTCCTGATTTTAGGAAAATCACTCAGCATTATGGCATACATTGGCATTATTATGCTTGCGGGAATTGCAGTTAACGACTCAATTATTTTGGTAGATGCTATTAATCAGTTTAAAGCCCAGGGATTATCTTTAAAAGATGCAATTATTAGTGCCGGCGAAAATCGTATACGCCCAATTATTATGACAAGTTTAACAACGATACTGGCACTTTTACCTTTAACCTTTGGTATTGGAGAAAGCGCCGATTTGCGTTCACCAATGGCTATTGCTGTTATTGCCGGACTGGTAACATCAACATTATTAACGCTGGTTGTAATTCCATGTGTTTATTATGTTTTTGACCGGGCTAAAATGAAATTATTAAAACAAAAAATTGAATAATTCCTTTGCGGCTCTGCGGCTTTGTTTGAAAAATATCTCGCAAAGACTCAGAGACACAGAAAAAAGTTAAGTAAATATGAACTTAATCATAAAACGAAAAGTTTTAATTGCAATGCTCTTTGCAGGGCTCACCATGTTGGGAGTAATTTCTTATAAACAACTGGCTGTTGAATTATATCCTAATGCCACACTCCCTATGTTGTTTGTTAATGTGGGAACTCCATTAGAAGTTGACCCTAAATACATGGAAAACCAGGCTATTATCCCTTTAGAAGGTGCCATTGGCACACTTGAAGGAATTGAAGAAATAAAATCAACTGCAGGACAGCAATCAGGAAGTATCCAGATATCATACCAAAAAAACACAAATCTAAAATATGCATACCTGAAACTTGTTGAAAAAATTGATGAAGTAAAAGGCACACTTCCCGAAGAATTCCAGGTACAAACCTTCAAATTCGACCTGGAACAAATGAATAATATGTTTATGACACTTCAGGTAAGAGGCAGCGGCGGTGTGAATCGTGTAAGGCAAGTTACAAACCAGGAAATTATTAATAAAATAAAAAATATCGAAGGCGTTGCCAATGCTGAAATATTTGGAGGTAGAGAAAAATCAATTGAAATAATTTTACAGCAGGATATTGGTGAAAGTTATGGAATTACTCCGGCTGATGTAAGGTCTGCATTAAACAATAACAGCAAGGCAAGGACTTTTGTGGGAAAAGTTACCCAAAACAACCAACTCCATTTTGTAAATGTAATATCCGAATTCGATGATATTGAGGATATCAATAATCTAATTGTAAAAGAACAAGGAAATATTAAACTTCAGGACATTGCAGATATCCATTACGGTGTAAAAAAACAAGATTCTTATAGCCGTGTTAACGGGAAAGAGGCTGTTACAGTTACACTAACCAAAGATTCGCAAGCCAATATCATTGCTTTAGCAAACAATGTTATCGAACAAATAGAGATACTAAACAAAACATTAGAAGGCAAGGATATTGAAATTGTAGTGCAATCAAACAATGCCGAAACCATGGAAAACAATATCAATTCCATTATTCAACTGGCACTAATTGGTGGTTTGCTTGCAATATTTATTTTATGGATATTTTTAAAAAATTTCAGGCTGGTTGTAGCTATTGCCCTTGCAATACCAATATCGGTTTATACTGCTTTTAATTTCTTTTATGCCTTTGGTATAACCATTAATAGTTTAACACTGCTGGGGATGGCTCTGGCTATCGGAATGTTGCTTGATAACAGTGTTGTAGTGCTGGAAAATATTTACCGGCTGGCAGCCAAAAAAATCCATCCCGACAAGGCAGTAATTCAGGGAACAAAAGAAGTTTGGCGCTCCATTTTTGCAGCAACACTAACAACGGTTACGGTATTTTTACCTTTTGTTTTCTCAACCAACTTTTTTATCGGATTAATAGGAAAACATATTGGCGTATCTATTATTTCAACCTTGCTCGTTTCTTTGGTTGTAGCATTATTGCTTATTCCAATGATAACTCATGCATTTTTAAAACTTCGTGGATCAGCTAAACCTCTTCAGTTTGAGAAAATATCCTTTCACAACCGGTTAATTCAAATTTATTTGGTTTTATTAAAAACCTGTATGCGAAAGCCTGGAAAAACAATACTGGGGGCGCTATTAGCATTTTTTATAACCTTACTCATTAGCCTCGGAATAAGTTTTATTTCATCCGAAGAAGCAGAGATAAAAGATTTAAAACTATATGTAACGATGCCGGGAGGTACAACCCTGGAAAAAACAGACATTTTAATTGCCGAAGCAGAACAAAAGCTCGACGATCTTGAAGAAAAGAAGGATATTTTAAGCCAGATATACGAAGAAGAAGCCATATTGACCATTACTTTGAAAGATGATTATAAAAAAATCCGCAATTTTTCGATTCCCAAAATTAAAAATGAAATTATTGAAAGCGTAAAAGATTTAAGCCCTGCGAATTTTAGCTGGGATCCACCTGCCTCGGGCAGGCGTTTTGGCGGAAGCAGTTACGATGATGATGAATTTGGACGCATGTTAGGTATTGGCGCTCAACGCGAGAAAGTTATCATCAAAGGGCAAAATTTTGATAAGATGTTAAATCAAGCAAACGATGTAAAATACTACCTGGAACAACTAACTACTGTCGAAAGAGTCGATGTAAGAGTGCCAGACAACCGTCCTGAGCTTCTCCTCAACTTTGATAAACAACTCATGGCTCTATATGATATCCCGGTTACATCAGTGCTTTCGGAGTTAAATTCTTTTCAACCGGAATTTTCGAGCGGCGTTAAATTTAAACAGGGAACTGAAGAGTTCGATATTCAAATAAAATCAATTGGTTACGATAACGAAAATGAAAGGGATATTAACGATTTAAAAGCGCTACCTGTTCGCAGCATGCAAGGTGCCGAGTTTGAGCTACAGGAGATAAGTTCTTTCAATTTTACCGAAGGTTTATCAACTATACAGCGTACAAATCAGGAGAAACAGCTGGAAGTTGTGTACCAGTTTGTAAGTGAGGTGCAAGGTGAAAAAGATCTGCTTGAACCTGCTCGTATTGAAGTGGATGAAATAATTGCCGGAATGACCGTTCCTTCAGGGATTGCTTTAGAAGTAGTTCATGAAGAAAATAACCTTGGTGAATTTGGATTTTTACTTCTCATGGCTTTTATCCTAATTTACATGATATTATCATCAGTATTCGAATCATTTTCTACGCCAATTGTAATGATGTTTTCTATTCCTATGGCTGCCATAGGATCTTTGGTTTTACTCATTCTAACGGGTACATCATTAATGAATATGAATGTGTTAACCGGACTGCTAATTTTACTTGGTATAGTTGTTAACAACGGAATATTATTAATTGATTATTCACGCGTATTACGCCGGCGTGGTTATAACGAATCCAGGGCATTAATGATGGCAGGTTTAGCACGGGTACGTCCAATTTTAATAACTGCAATAACCACCATTATTGCCTTAATCCCTTTAGCATTAGGTAAAGCCGAATATGTAACATTAATCGGGGTTCCGTTTGCTATTAC
>CAZSIC010000061.1:0-19799 GCA_964606845.1 uncultured Bacteroidales bacterium | reverse complement strand
CTTATATATTAATTGTTTACTTACTGACATTCGGAGGTTTTTAAATGGAGTCACTAGGATTAAAAATATTATATGCTTTGTTAAGCATTTTCATAGCCCTTAACTATGGTTTATTCATTCAGGCAGCTTTTCATAAAATCGGTGCCCGTGTTGGAGGAAGATACGGCATTCGTTGGTTTCAGCCCTGGGTGGATATTATGAAAAATTACGCCAAAAGAACCCGTATTTCACATGGAATCATGTTTTATATTGGTCCTGTATTCAGGCTAACCGGGGGGATCGGGCTCTTAATGTTCGTTCCGCTAATTTATGGTTCCGAGATGTTTAGTAACTTTTCATTTACCGGCGATTTATTGATTATATTATACTTCCAGTTTTTTGGGATTTTAGGAATGGCTCTTGGAGCTGCCGAAGGAGGACATCCTTACTCATTTATGGGTGTTGCCCGCGGATTAGCACAGGTTACATCCATTGAATTGCCACTTACTTTAGGAGTTATTGCTATTGCTGTGCAATATCAAACGTTAAATGTTTCGGATATTATGGCAGCACAACAGGGCAGTGTTTTAAACTGGACTATTTTTACAAACCCTTTTGCAGCAGCTGCTATGCTATTGGCATTTCTGGGTTCAATGGGAAGGTCGCCTTTTGACGTAGTACTGGCTCCACAAGAAATTCCTATCGGGCCACCAACAGAATTTCACTCCAGTTTATTAGGTGTATTGCAACTGAACAGGGCAATATTTCCGGTAGCAAAAGTTATTCTTTTTATGAATCTGCTTTTTGGCGGAGCAACCAACTGGGGTGAGTTAATTGTTAAAACATTCCTGATTTATATGTGGTCGGTTTTTGTGGGAGTGGCATTCCCGCGTTTTAGAGTAGACCAGTCTATTCGCTGGTTTTTAACCATTCCGCTAATTCTGGGTGTAATAGCCGTTTTATTAATGAAGTTTTAATGTTTAGATATGAGTAAAAAAGATTTAGAAAAACGTACCGTAATATCGCCTGAAGGAAATCCGATAGAGATAGACCCGATGAACGACTATTTCTGTCAGGATACACCCAAAGCAGCAAAACCACTAAATGGGATTATCGAAAAGTTTGCTAACTGGGTCCGCAGTGAGTCGTTATGGGTATTAGGATTTGGAACCGGTTGTGGAGCAATTGAGATGCGTCCGCTCATGACACCACGATTTGATGCTTACCGCTTTGGCATCCAATGGCGGCCAACACCACGACAGGCATCGGTATTTGTTATTTCGGGATATTTATCGGTAAAAACATTAAAAAGGGTTATCCGAAGTTACGAACAAATGCAAAATCCAAAATTTGTGATGGGTCTGGGTAGCTGTACGATTAATGGCGGAATGTATTGGGATAGCTACAATACGATTAACAGATTAGACCATTACCTGCCTGTTGATGTTTATGTAACAGGATGTATGCCCAGGCCTGAATCTTTATTAGCAGGATTTGAAAAACTAAAAAAACTGATTAAAGAAGGAAAAGGCGAAGGTGCTAACAAGTATGCCGAAAATTTTGAGTGGTACAAAGCCAATCAGAAAAAAATTGTGAAAGACTGGGATATGCCGGATTATAACTGGTAGGGTATTAAAATGTAATTAGATAATCATTAGATAGTCATTAGATAGTCATTAGATAGTCATTAAATAGTGAACAAAATGGATATAGAAGAATTGCAGGTATATAATTTATCAATGGATATTGCTGAAAGAGTATGGAGAATTATATACAAATGGAATTATTTTGAAAAAGATACCATTGGAAAGCAGCTTATTAGAGCTATTGATTCTGTAGCGGCAAATTTAAGTGAAGGATATGGAAGATTTCATTATAAAGAAAATAAGAACTTTTGTTATTATTCAAGAGGTTCTTTATATGAATCAAAAACATGGATAACTAAAGCATTTAACAGGGAGTTAATTTCTGAAGTTGATTATGAATCATTAAAAAGCGACATAAATATAATAGGTGTAAAACTGAATAACTATATAAAATCAATCGGCAACAAAAATAACATTCCTACTAACAACAAATGACAAATGACAATGAATGACAACAAATGACAATTTAATGACAGCAAAGCGAATGACAATCAATGACAGCGCAGCAAAAGACAATAAATAACAGCAAAGCAAATGACAATCAATGACAGCAAAGCGAATGACAATAAATGACAGCGTAGCAATTGACAATAAAATAATAATAAATAATAGCAAAGCAAATGACAATTAATGACAATAAATGACCATAAGTGACAATTAATGACAACTTAACGACAACTTAACAACGATATATAAAAATGAAAGATATTCAAGCCAAATTTAAGATTACAGAAATTGAAGAGCAAAGGAAGGATTTGAGTTTTATTACAGTTCTTAAAGAGCAGGCAATTTCTTTAATTACTTACCTGCGAGATATAAAAGAATATAAGCATCTGGTATTGCTAACGGCTGTAGATTGGATTGAAGACAATAAATTTCAGCTTACCTATTTATTAAACAATCCGGAGAAGAAATCAGACATTGGTGTCAAGGTACTTATTGACAGAGAAAATCCGGAAATGGAAAGCATTCATCATTTATGGAAACAAGCCAAAACCTATCAGCGTGAGTTACGTGAAATGTTTGGCATTAATTTCCCGGGTAGCCCTAAGGTTGATAAACCTTTTATTCTGGAAGGATGGACCGATATTCCGCCCTACAGGCGAGATTTTGATACTAAAAAATATTCAGAAGAAACTTATTTTCCACGTCCGGGACGTTCAACTAACGATCCGGCAACGTATATGAAACAAAAATTGTATCCCGATGAGTAAGAAATTATTTACATATGACCAGGACAGAAGTTTATTTCCGCCAAGAAATGAAGACGGTAGGATTGATGTAGACTTGTCGTCGCATAAATTCCTAAAAATATGGCATGGCCCGCAACATCCGGGTATTACCGGAAATATGTCGCTTGAACTTACTGTGCAGGGCGATGAAGTAATGGATTGTGAAACACATGTCGGTTACCTGCACCGTGGTTTTGAAAAATTGATGGAACGCAGAAAATATATTCAGTGTTTTCCGTTGGTTTGCAGAATTACAGTTCCTGAGCCCGATTATAACGAATATTGTTTTGCAGCCGGCGTAGAAGAGTTATCAGGAATAAAAATCCCGGAAACGGCAGAATGGATTAGAACGCTGGTTCTTGAAATGGCCCGTTTACAAAGTTATCTGATGTGGATTGGCGGACAGGCAGGTGCTTTTGGACAGGGAATTATTGGCCAGTGGTCAAATTATTGCCGCGACCTGGTACTCGACCGCTTTGAAGAATTGTCCGGTGGGAGAATTTATCATATGTATATTATTCCAGGGGGTGTGCGTGGTTTATTACCCGATGGTTTTGAAAAACGCATGGAAGAAACATTACAAACAATCGAGCGATATATGAAAGACATCAAAAAGGTGATGTTTGACAATGCAGTGTTTAAAAAACGTTCGGTTGGAATGGGTGTTATTGAAAAAGAGTGGATAAACAAATATGGAATAACCGGCCCAAATGCACGTGCAGCAGGTGTTATACTGGATGTAAGGAAGAATTACCCTTATCTGAAATATAATGAGCTGGATTTTGAACCGGTATCAGACAATTTTTCTGACATTTTTAATCGTGCAAACCTGCGTAGAAGAGATATTTTGCTGAGTATTGATTTGATTCGACAGATTTTATCCAAAATGGATAACAAAGGCGATATCAGAGCTATGACACCCAACGTATTGCACTGGAAAGTTCCTGCCGGAGAAACGTATATCCGCTCCGAATGTACAAGAGGTGAGTTTGGGTATTACATGGTTTCCGATGGAACCGAATATCCACGAAGGGTTAATGTTCGAGGACCAAGCTATACGCATGCTGTGGCTTTGCTCGAAGATATGATTATAAATGAAAATATTGCCGATGTGGCTGGATTAATGGTGTCATTGCATACCTATCCGCCGGAGATTGAAAGATAATTTAAGGCTAAGGTTAAGGTTAAGAGATAAAATCTGAAATTATGGAATACGATGATTTTAGAAACATGAGTGTTTGGCAGAAATCTGTTGAGATTGTTGTAAAAGTTTATGAGGTAACCAGAACTTATCCGACAGAAGAGAAATTTGGATTAATTTCTGATATGAGGAGGGCAGCTAACTCAATTTCACATAATATAGCTGAAGGTTATGGCAGGTTTGAAGCAAAAGATAAAACTAGATTCTATAAGATATCTCGAGGAAGTTGTTTTGAATTAATGAGTCAGTGTTTCGTTTCGGAAAGGTTAAGATTTTTAGATAACCAAGATTCAAATGAAATTGTAGCACAAACTAAAGAAGTTATTAAGGAATTGAATTCAATTATTAAAACTTTAGAAACTAAAAAATAATCTTAGCCTAAGTCTTATTCTTAGCCTGGATTTATTAAAGTGAAAAAAATAGTAATATTATTTAAACAACATAAAAATGAAGTTAAAAGATGTTCTTCGTCCATTTACTGCATGGAAACACCTTGTAAATAAACCGGTTACAATTATTGATCCGGTAAGCAGGATTGCAGCAGACCGATACCGGGGCTTTCATAAAAACGATATGGAAGAATGTATCGGTTGTGGGACCTGCGAGGATATTTGCCAGAATGCAGCGATTGATCTGGTTCCGGTAGAAGGAATTGAAACGAAAGACGGAGATAGCGGATTAAGGCCAAGAATCGATTATGGAAGATGTTGCTGGTGTGCGCTTTGTGTGGATATTTGCACAACCAACTCATTAACCATGTCTAACGAATATCAATGGATTGATGATGACCCTGATGTGTTCCGTTTTGTGCCGGGTGCCGAAAAAAAATCCTGGGACGAACGCGAGGCGGGTTACAAAAAACCGGAAAACAATTATGAGTTATATGAAATAAACCGGGTAGAAATGCCTGAGTTAAAACCCGAAGAAAGAAGCGAATCATTTATTGAAATTGTTCAGGGGTACTCGCACGAACAGGCATTGCTTGAAGCCGACCGCTGTGTGCAGTGTGGTATTTGTGTGGCTACCTGCCCTGCACATATGGGAATCCCTGAATATATTGAAGCGGTTCGAAATAAAGATTTAGAAGAAGGATTAAAAATTTTATACGAAACCAACCCATTGCCCGAAATTTGTGGCCGCATTTGTACGCATAAATGCGAAACGGTTTGTTCTGTTGGCCATCATGGCGACCCAATTTCCATACGCTGGTTGAAAAGATATATTGCTGACCAAAATCCATCAGAAGATTATCAACGGATATTAAATCAGGGCAATATTGAACCCAATGGCAAAAAAGTAGCTATTATCGGTTCCGGCCCTTCGGGATTAAGCACAGCATACTATCTTGCTTTAATGGGTTATAAGGTTAAAATTTTTGAAGCTTATCCTGAATCCGGCGGTATGATGCGTTATGGAATACCCGAATACCGCCTTCCTTATGATCAAATTGATAAGGATGTGAATTATATTTTGTCTTTGGGTGTTGAAATTCAGTACAATACAAAAGTAGGAAAAGATATTACACTTGAAAAGCTTCATGAAGAGTTCGGTGCAATATTTGCCGGAACAGGATTACATATGGGAAGAAGTACAAGAATTCCCGGTTCCGATCACAAGAATGTATATCAGTCCATTGAATTGTTGCGTGACATAACATTAGGCAAAGAAGTACCGGTTGCTGAAAAGATTGTTGTTATTGGTGGTGGTAATGTGGCTATGGACATTACCCGATCGATGGCTCGTTTGCAAAACAAAAAATTTGGTAAAATACAGGTAATTGCTACATCGCTCGAAACTGAAGATGTTATGCCGGCCGACAGAGAAGAAATTATTGAATCGCGAGAAGAACAGGCGGATATTATGCCCGGATGGGGACCAACATCTGTCGAAATCGAAAATGATAAAGTTAAAGGATTACATGTACAAAAATGTGTTTCTGTTTTTGATGATGAAGGACGTTTTAGTCCTAAATTTGACGAAAGCGTATCCAACTTCTTCAAAGCCGATATGGTTATCGAAGCCATTGGACAGGGAATGGATGTTTCTTATTTACCCAAAGAAACCCGCGAAGAAATAGAATTCGATAAGCGTGGACGCATTATTGTTGACGACCATTTCCAATCCGGTGCAAAATGGCTGTTTATTGGTGGTGATATTATTCAGGGGCCGGATGTTATCCATGGTATTGCCAACGGGCATAAGGCAGCTGTTGGAATTGATAAGTATTTATCAGAAAAAGATTAAGAAATTCAAATTATACACCGTAGCTAATTGAATAAATTTTTGAAACAAGGCAGATTAATCTTCAGAAAAGATTATTTTATTAACTTTGTATGAGAATGCAAATTATCAGGAAACATATCGATCAAATTATTAAGCTTTGTGAAAATAACAATGTTAGAACACTCTTTGCATTTGGTTCTGTAACTACAGACAAGTTTAAGCACGATAGTGATATAGACCTGTTAGTTGATATTGATGAAAATGATCCAATTATTTATTCTGATAAGTATTTTAATCTGAAATTTCAACTTGAGGAATTATTTAAAAAACAAATTGACCTTCTTGAACAAAGAGCAATTAGAAACAAATTTCTTAAAAACGAAATTGACCGGACCAAAGTTCAACTCTATGGAAAAGGAAATCAAAACGTGGCTTGAAGATATACGACTTTCAATTGATATAATTTGGGCTATTGCAGTAAACGATCTGGGGAATTTATACCTTGAAGTGAATGAGCTGCTTAAAAAATAATTTACACTAACCGGAATAGTTTATCACGGTTCATTTTGCATTAAATAAAATTGATTAATATGATAGATCTTTCGACCGAATACATGGGGTTAAAACTCAAAAATCCGATTATTGCAGCCAGCTCGGGACTAACCGATACGGCAGAAAAAGTAAAAAAACTGGAAGATAGCGGTGTTGGTGCGGTGGTGTTAAAATCATTGTTCGAAGAACAAATTCGCATGGAGGTTGATTCTCTGGGAATGAACAACATGTTTAATACCTTTTCGGATAACGAAAATTACATCGCCTTTTATACCAAACAAAATACCGTAAACGAGTATTTACAACTAATTAAAGATTCGAAAGCAAAAGTAGATATTCCTGTTATTGCCAGCATCAATTGCTACTCTATGGGCGAATGGGTTGAGTTTGCCCAAAAAATTGAAAAAGCAGGTGCCAACGGGATAGAACTTAACATGTTTATTTTACCTGGTGATACAGATTTGAAAGGTGAAGAGATAGAAAAAAAATATTTTAATATTATTCAGAAAGTTCAGGAACATACATCCTTACCAATTGCAGTAAAACTAAGCTATTATTTTTCGGGAATGGGAGAAATTTTAAAGCGTATCTCACAAACCGGAATAAAAGGAATGGTTTTATTTAACCGTTTTTATAATCCAGATGTTGATTTGGAGAATGAAAAAATAAAGCCAACAAGAATTTTTAGTGTTCCTGAAGAAAACTCCATGTGTATCCGCTGGATTGGGTTACTTTCGGAAAAAGTAAATTGCGATATGGCTGCATCAACAGGAGTAAATGATGGTTTTGCAGCATTGAAAAATATTTTGGTTGGTGCCACCGCTATTCAGGTTGCTTCTGCTTTATATCAGAATAAACCGGCTCATATTGGCGAAATGCTCAATCAAATGGAGAGCTGGATGCAGAAAAAAAACTACAATTCGGTAAAAGAACTTATTGGGAAATTAAATTATTCCAAACATAATGTTGAATTGTACGAAAGAGCTCAGTTTATGAAATATTACTCGAGTTACGAATAAAAAATACAATTAAAATGTGGCCGGCTTTTTCGCCGGTCTTTTTTTATCGTAAAAATATAATTATATAGATATATTGATTTGTATTGATTATTTTTCTATTTTTACACAAACAAAAATCTGCAATTATGTTAGCCAAAGAAATTTTAACCAAAAAGAAAGATCAGGGAAATCAAAAAGTATATACCATTCCTGAAAATACTTCTGCATTTGATGCTATAGCTAAACTGGATCAATTAAAAATAGGTTCGTTATTAATTATTAATGATAAAAATGAGATTTTGGGTATTGTTTCAGAGCGAGATATTTTGTACAAATGTTATAATTCCGGAATTCCTTTAAATGAGCGGAATATTAAAGATTTAATGACTCCCAAAGAAAATCTCATCATTGGAAAAATGGGCGATGATACTCAATATTTACGAAATGTAATGACCCAAAAACGGATTCGCCACATTCCGATTATTGATGATTCCAATCAATTGGCAGGAATAATTTCTTCAGGCGATATTATTAAAAATGAGCTGGAAGTTACCGAAACCGAAGCCCGTTTATTGCGCGAACATATCAAAAATCCTTTTGGGATTCATTTGTACGAATAGAATAATTTAAAATTTAAGCCTAATATGCCGATTTTTTATATCGCAAACCAATAACAAGAATATCATCGGTTTGTTTGTTATTTCCTTTCCAGTTTTGGTGTTCTAACTCTAAATCTTGTTTCTGATCTAACATTGATTTATCAAAGTTTTTAAGCAAAATATGCCTAAACCGCTGTCGCTTATACTTTTTATTTTTCTCGCCACCAAACTGGTCTGCATATCCATCCGTAAAAATATAAAAACAGTCATTTTCTTGAAGTTCAATTTCTATATCAGAAAAATTTCCTTTAGATATCCCATGCTTCCCAATAGGCATTTTATCGCCCTTTACAATCTGTAAATTACCCTGCCTTACCATATACAAAGGCCTGTTTGCTCCAGCATAATGTAATTTATGGGTTGTATGATCAAACATTACAAGAGCTATATCCATACCGTCATTTGTAATTTTCCCATTTGAATAAGATTGTAACGACTCAATTATTTTTTCTCGTAGCATATCTAAAACATGGCTAGCCCTTTTTACCTCTCTCCTTAAAACAATTTCATTTAAAAAAGCAATTCCAAGCATACTCATCATTGCTCCTGGCACCCCATGCCCTGTACAGTCAACAGCCGCCAATAGAGAAATATTATATCCATTGTTTATTATTCTTTTAGTCCAGTAAAAATCTCCGCTAATGATATCCTTTGGCTTATATAAAATAAAATGGTCGGGGAAATAACGGTTCAAAGTCTTCTCAGAGGGGAATAATGCATCTTGAATCAATTTAGCATATTCGATACTGGCAATAATATCTTTATTTTGTTGCTCTGTTTTTCTTTTTTGAAATTCAATAAGTCTATTCTTCCTAAAAACTTCATCACGTTGAGCTTCAATCTCTTCTTTTTGATATTCAATTCTTTCTTTTTGGCAAAGAATAGCCTCAGTCCTTTGATCAACTTTAGCCTGAAAATTATGAATAAGGTTAATGATCTCTTTTCTTAATATTAAATAATTATCGATTAACAAACCCACTTCATCTTTAGGGTAAGTTTTAGGGAAATCATCACCAACATTTGTTGCAAAATTATGCTTAACAAATTTTGATATATTATCTGAAAGAATTGAAATGTTAAAGGTAATTTTTTTAGAAAGATAAAAACTTAATATGATACTTAATACTAATATTATAGCTATAACAGCTATATAATCCATCCTTATTTTACGAGTGATATCTTTTTTTTGAATGATCGTTTCCTTATTAAGATTATCACATATTTGTATTAAATTTTGCTGCTGACTATTAACTGTTTGGGTTAAAGCTGTATTACTTTTATTTCCAATGGCTTTGTCAAGCCTAACCATTTGATCAAACAATTTAAGATATTGATCCAAAAAGTACAATGCGGAGTCTTTCACCGCTAAATTTATCTTTTGATCTACAATAATCTCATTTTTAAATTCTTTACCCAGTTCTGAAAGCAATTTAACATACTTCTCCTCATCCCTAATGATATAATCTTTTTCGTGTCTTCGTAACATTAATACTTTTGTAAGGTCAATTGATTTAATGGCTTCCAGTTTATGAATGTACGATCTCATGTTACCCTCTGTACCATAATCTTTATAACCCCTTTGTAAAAGTAAAGTAACCATGTGGTTTATTGAATCTTCATAATTATTTAATTCCTTTTGAACTAATTCAGCCTTTTCGAGTATATTAAACTGCTCAACACTTTTCAGTTGTTTCAATTCTACCACATCCTTTCTTATTTTATCAATATTGATCTGATGTTGATCAAGAAAATTGCTTTTCCCTGTTATAAAAAAATCAGGATTTTTAGTTTCGTAGGTAAAGAAATTGGAAATAACATTTATATTATTTAGAATCTGGTTATTGATTGACAGTATTTGGTGATGAACTAATTCTAAATTATTTTTTTGTTTAACATAAAACAGATGAATAATTAATGTTAATATTATAATAAGAATAAATGAAAGAAATATTATTAATACCCTGTACTGCAATCGATTTAGCATTCTATCAGTTTTTAATTAAGGTAACGTCAAAATTACTATACTAAAAAGAGATTTTGTTACAAGAAATGTTATGATTACTTTAATTAAAAATTAACAGAAAAAGAATGTTAAGAATATTCATAAATCGATCTTCCCAGTTTTAATGTTACTATCAGGGCCTTGTACCTCTTTATCAGGGTAGTCTGCAAAAAACTGAAGATCTTTAACAAACTGCTCAATTTCCTGATCCGAAAAACCCTTCTCTTGTGCAGCATCTTCAAGCGTGCCCCAAATGGGCTCTCCACAAGCGATACATTTTATGCCTTCGTTCATTAAATATTTTACCGATTGTGGAACTTCTTCAACCAATTCGTCAATGGTTATATCTTTAGTAATTTTCATAGTTTTTAATTTTTTGATATAAGACAAAGTGCATAAGCAAAAGTTCGAGCCATTATTTAAATTTTCTGATAAATTCTTTTAGGAGCATACAAACTGAGGGTAACCACTCTTGCAATCATAAATAAAATAAAAGCAGCCCATAACCCATGGTTTTGAAAAAAGTAATGAAGCACAAAATAAGCCGGAACAAAAATGATAAAGGTAGATATCAACATCGCATTACGCATACTGGAAGATGCGGTTACACCTATGAATATCCCATCCCAGATAAAAGCTCCAAAAGTTAAAACCGGAATTAAATATACCCAAACCAAATAAGGTTGAATCGATTGAATAACCTCTGTATTATCGGTAAAAATACTCAGCAATAAACTATCGCCAAAGAAATATGCAACCGTAAATATACCGGCCATTAAAATCCCCCAATAAAAAAGCAGTTTGGTTACTTTTATGAGCCGTTTTTTATCTTTAGCCCCAAAATATTTTCCAGCCAGCGCTTCGCCTGCATAAGCAAAACCATCAACAATATAGGCGTAAATGGTAAAAAACTGTAAAAGCAGCGTATTAACCGCGAGTAATGTGTCACCATATTTAGCTGACTTGGCAGTAAAAAAAGACAAAGCAAAAACCAGGCTCATGGTACGGATAAAAATATCTTTATTTACATTGAAGAAAATTTTCAGTTTATCGATTTGAATAACTTCTTTAAAATTGAAGTATTTTGTCAGCCTTTTTTTATGATTGAACAAAAATATAATGGCAACGATTAATCCGGAATACTGGGCAAAAACGGTTCCCAATGCCACACCATCCGATTTCATGCCAAATAATTTGACAAAAGTAACATTGAAAGCAATATTCAACAGGTTAATGGTTATGGCAATGGCCATGGGTATTCTTGCATTCTGCATTCCTATAAACCATCCGGTAATGGAATAAATAGCAATAGTGGCTGGTGCAGCCCATATACGAATATAAAAATACTCGCGGGCAAAATGTTCTACTGTATCGCTGCCATTAATAATGATAAAACTCAACCATTCGATAGGTTTTTGAAGTATAAGCAAAGCCAAAGCCCCGGCTAAACCCACAAAAAGAGCACGATACAATAACTGAAAACTTTCTTTCAAATCTCTTTTACCAAAAGATTGTGCAGTAAAGCCACTGGTTCCCATCCGTAAGAAACTAAATCCCCAGTAAATAAAATTAAAAATCATACTGCCCAGGGCAATTGCTCCAATATAAACCTTCGACTCCAGATGGCCAACCAGCGACAAATCTACAATACCAAGTAACGGAATAGTAATATTACTAATAATGTTGGGTATGGCGATATTTAAAATTCTTCTGTTCATGAGTTATTTCGATGCACGAAAATAATTTTTTAAAAAATAGTAAACAATAACAAATTTCTTTTGTTATAAAGTTAAATCATTTAGAATGATTCTAAATAAACAAATGTTTAACCATTAAAATTATAAAATTATGGCTTTCGAATTACCAAAATTATCATACAGTTACGATGCATTAGAACCTTATATTGATGCGCAAACAATGGAAATACACCATACTAAGCACCATGGTGGTTATACCAACAAATTAAATGATGCAATAAAAGGAACTCCGCTTGAAAAACAATCGATTGAAGATATTTTAAAAGAGATTTCAAAACACCCTGTAGGTGTAAGAAATAATGGCGGAGGGTATTATAACCACAAACTTTTTTGGGATATCATGTCACCAGATGGAGGCGGTGAGCCTGCAGGGAAATTAATGGATGCCATTAAAAAAGATTTTGATTCCTTTGATAAATTTAAAGAAAAATTTAACCAGGCTGCTGCCACACGTTTTGGTTCGGGTTGGGCCTGGCTTATTAACCAGGACGGGAAATTAACCATTGCCTCAACACCCAATCAGGATAACCCGTTAATGGATATTAGCGAGGTTAATGGAATTCCAATTTTAGGACTTGACGTATGGGAACATGCTTACTATTTAAAATATCAAAATAGAAGGCCTGAATATATTGATGCTTTCTGGAATGTAGTTGACTGGAATAAAGTTGAGAAGCGTTTTGTTTAGTTGTTCTGCCATAGGCCATCAGGCTATATTGGCAAATGTTTAATTGTAATTTAGGTTTCGGAAAGGCTGGGAGTTTTCCCGGTCTTTTTGCATAAACAAAGGCCGCCTTATAAAAAGACGACCTTTGTTTTACTTATTTGAATAAACTAATTCTTTTTTAGTTTCCTGCAGTTCTTACACCAGTTCCTAAATAGAAATCAGCGTATATTGTTCCACCAGGAATTGATTCAACATTATTTTTTGCAGATTCACCTGTCTTTGTTGAAAGGTTTTCTTTAATATCAGCAGGGCTGTTATTAATATCTACAGTTGAAACATCGTAAGGATCACCACCATTAATTGTAACATCATAATCTACTGTAATTGCAGGATTTCCTGATTCATACTGACTAAAGAAAGAAATTGTTGGCAGGACATCATAACCAGCTCCGCCATCTAGATTAAATAAGCTTTTTATTTCCCCGTCCTGAACAAAAACACTTGCTGTAGCTGTTTTGTTAACTATTTCATAATCAACAGTTGCTGTTGGTACAGTTTCATAATTTAAGCCTCTGTCTGTAACTTCTACTTTATATACTTTTCCATATTCATCTGTAGATGCTGTAGCAGCAGCATCGCCATAACTAAAGTTTACTGGATAGTCCTCATCTGTTTCATATCCGGCACCCTGGTTTGTAACTTGTATAGAGCTAACCTTTGGAGTTCCCATTGTAACATATCCCGTTGCAGGAGTAGCAGGAGCTGCAGCAGATAATTCATCTCCTATTTCATAATCTTCTCCAGCATTATCAAATCCGGAAACCTCATAATTATTATTAACAGCATCCCATACTATAGTAAATTCAGCACCGGTACCATTACCACCAGTTACTGTTAATTCATTTGTTAAAAAATCTCCTCGTACATTTAAATCAAAAGTAGTAATTGCACCATCAACATCAACATCAGTAACGTCAATAGCACAGTTTCTTTGGATAAAACTAATATCTAAATCGGGGGTAGATGTAAAGTCACTTCCTCCAGAGATAACTTCTATCCATTCGATTTGTCCTGTACTATTCTCTACATTTAATTCAACTATCGCACGATCTCCATCAGGATTATCATTTTCAATCTCTACTCTTGGTTTTCCCATTCCATCATAATAATTAGCACCTGCGGTAGACACATAAGCTTTATCAACTACTCCTGTTTTAGCATCATCAAGCTCAACAGTTAGTTCGGCAGGAGTAAAAACATGTGCAGGATCACTAAACACACAATAAACAGGATTTACTGCAGGAACCGGAGATTCTGAACCTGACAATTCAGTACCAAATCGTGTGGTAACTGTTTGAGCTTCATTACCTGCGCCAGTTACATCAACACCATCAAGAACTTCCAACATAAGTGTTTGGTCAGCCTCAAAAACAGGAACAAAGATATCATATTCAAGCTCCCCTGCTTTATCCGCAGGTACATCTATGGAATAATCTCCTGATGCATCAGTTGTAGTAGTGTTTGTATAACCAGAATAAGATATTTCTGATACTCCCGGAATACTTCCAAAGTAATCCGGAAGGTCTGGTTGAGCTACAACAGTAACATTTGAAGCGGGTTCTCTCGAAGTATTAAGTAAGTCTGTTTCGCATGTTACTGTGCCTGTAACTGTCATTAAATTTGTTGTAGTAGATAAAACAGGTACCTGAACACTATAATAGCCGTAACTATCAGTTTGTGTTATAAAATCAACTGTAGTAAAACCCGTCTGTGAAATATTTACAGCATAGTTACCTGTTTTTAAACCAGTAAAATGCGCAGCGCCATCACTACCAGTAGTTTCTGATATCGTTTCGCCATCAACATTGATTGTAACAGTTGCTCCGCTGTGTCCTTTGGTTGAGAAATCACCAGTAGCATTGATAACCTTAATCGTTAATACAACCCAATTGGTATTTAACGAATCGGCAACCAGGTAGTTTTCATCATTACGAGCATCATCTATGGAATCTTTTTGAGTTTCGTATTCCTGAATTGCATTAATTGCATCTTCTTCTGTGAAAGTTTCTTCTTCACAAGAATTAAATACTGCTAAAACAACTAGCAATGAAATTAAAAATTTTAATAATGTTTTCATAGTCATAATTTTTATCATTTGTTTAATAATTTATTGATTGGTCACTTAAAATAATTTATTGATATTTAGTCCTATTGAAACAAAAAGGACATTTGTTGAAAAATCTTCTTTATAAGTATTTCTATAGTTAAAAGTTGCTAAATTATTAATGGGCATCACGCCAAACTTATAGCGTATATCCAGGGATATTACATCGAGTGAAATTCCGGCACCAATAATTGCACCAACATTATACTCTTTGAAACTGCTGCTTACAACATCAAAAGCCCTTTCGGAAACAACATATGATTCACCGCCAGAGCTGTATGATAGAAGGTTTTTAGCATATACATTATAAATATAGTCGAATGATCCTCCAATATATAATCTGGGATTATAATCATTATCGCCTAAATAGATATTGATTAAAAGAGGAACTTCAATATTGTGCATAATAATATTTGAATTCACTCTGTTAATTGTAAGCGAACCATCGGAACTAACCTGGCTATCATAATAAATATAGTCGGGATTAATTCGCATGGTGCCTTCTTGAACATAAAGCGCTTCAATTGATACTCCCAGAAGCTCGGAGAACTTGAAGTCGGCAAACAAGCCTCCTGAAAAAGATGTCCTGCTTTCGGTGGTTTCTAATTTCTGAAAGTCACTTGCGAAATCGCTGGACACCAATCCTGCTTTAATTCCGTAATTAATCGAAAGCCCCCCTTCGCCGGATGATTCTTGCGCTTTCACAATGGGGATTGTGAAAAACAGGAAGATTAGGATTAACACTATACGATTTTGTTTTTTCATACGCATTTTTTTAAGTTGTTTTTGAATTAGGGTTATTAGTTATTGTTTAATGAATTTTTTAGTTATCGTTTTTCTCTGAGTCTCTATTATGATCGTATACAATCCTGAAGGAAGATCAGAAATATCTATGGTATGGTTACCCTCAATATCATGCCCTTCTTTAACAAGCGATCCTGTTATATTATAAATAGATATTTGATTTAATGTTTGATCTCTCGATTCGTTATAAACTATGATATAATCATTCGCAGGATTTGGATAAACCAAAGCCTTGTTAATTGAAATTTGTTCACTAATATCCCTGGTATTACTGAATGATATCTCTGAACCAGTAGTTCCTGTTTTCCCAGCGGATAGTTCTACGGGATAATCTTCAACCTCACCATACTGAAATGTGCCGCAGGGTGAAGGGTAATCGCCCCACTGCATGGCTACCCGCATAACCGTATAACCTGATTCTATGGTTGTTGGCACAACAAATGGTGCAGAAATAACTCCGTCATAGGCCAGTGGCCCTCCTTCGGCAACCATTTCATGTTGATCATAAAAATCGCCATCCCTGTTAAAATCAATCCATACACGCCAGTATTCATTCTCTCGGCTATCGCTAAAACCTGCGCTTAGGTATAGGTTGTAGCTATGTGCCGATAACAATACAGGTGTAAGGCTGGTATAATCGCCATATCCACCGGGTTCGGGCCCTGTGGCATTATCAATTGCACCCAGGCCTACATAATCTATCCATTCAAAAGTTTGATCACTTCCATTAGCTGAACAGTATGATGGGAAAGTTATTGATGAACCAAAACTACAAGTGGCTGTAAATACATGGCTTCTAGTAGAACCAAAAGATCCATTTTCGCTAAGGATAACAGTACCTTCACCGTTTTTTAAAATATAGGCCGGATCATTAAAAATGCCATCTCCCCAACTATCGTATATGGTAAAAGTATAACTCCTGTCTTTTATAAGTGCAAAAATTTCAGTTATGGTTGAGTTACTTGCATAACCACTGCCACTTTCAACTGTTAACGTTGTAGTATTGTCAACAATTTCCCAGCTTGTTTCATAACCCCAATTATCTGTATAGATCGTTAATTCAAAATTATTACATAATAGTTCTTCTTCTTCTGTTTCATCTTCCTCTGTTGTTATACTTATTGAATTACTATTGGAAGAAATGTTACCAGCCTCATCTTCAGCATTTACATAAAAATTGTAAGCGGCTCCTGAATTAAGGTTCGAAACTATTGCAGAGTTTCCTGTTGATGAGGTTTCAAATACCCCATTTTTGTAAATATTATAATGTTTTACACTCCGGTTATCGGTTGATTCTTCCCATGATAATCTTATATAGTCTGTGCCAATTTCAGTAGCTTCTAAATTTTGAGGAGTAGATGGCGATTGATTATCTTGATCAGTTAACGTAGTTGCCCATAACCAATTACTAGTTGAAGATGAATTCCCTGCTGCATCATAAGCTCTCACATAAAAATAGTATTCTGTTCCTTCTGTAAGTCCTGTAATTATTTCTGATGAAGTTGATACATATCCATAGGTGCCCCCGTTTATGTAAATCCTATATCTATCAACTCCGACATTATCGGTTGAGGGGTTCCATGTAAGTTTAATACTTGTTTTTCCAATATCAGATGCGGTTAAATTTTGAGGTGTTGAAGGTGATTCTGTGTCCTGTTCAGTGCTTCCATTGGTTGTTACAAATGTTGTATTACTTGCCGGCGATAAATTATCCGACATATCAAAAGCTTTTACATAAAAAGAGTAGCTTGTTTCAGAATTTAAGCCATTAATTGTTGTGTTAGTTTCCTGAACAGTTTTAACCACAGTACCGTCTTTATAGATTTTATACCCTGCAACCCCAACATTATCACTTGACGGATCCCAACTCAGGCTTACACTTGATTGGGTTTTTCCGGTTGAATATAAGTTGGATGGAGCTGTGGGGGAAGAATGATCTCCTTCAAGCGGATCTCCAATAATTACGGTATAATCTTCTACTTCTCCATGATGTATTATTTCACAAGGTGTGGGTTTTCCATCTCCAGATCCAGCATATTTAATTGAAACTCTCATCCGGGTAGTATCAGCCGATCCATTGGGCATGGCAAATGAACCTGATATATTGTCAACTCCAAATGGTGTTGTTCCGTAAAATATTTCTTCATTTTCATCATTAAAATCGTAATCTCCATTTAAATCAATCCAAATAACCCAGTATAATTGATAACGACTTGCCGTTTCCCCGCTTTGTATTAAGTTGATATTATATTCCTGTCCAGGATCTAATGAGATGTTTTGATTTGTAAAATCAGAATAATTTGATCTGCCTGATGTATTGCTAAAACTACCTATATTTAATTCTTTAAGCCACATAAAATATGAATCATTGCTATAAGATGAGCAATAGCTTCCTGCTAAATGTTCATACACTCCTACAGCATCCCATGCGTTTTTAACTTCCTGAACTTCGCCCGAACCTTTACCATACAAATCTTCAGTAGCCAATATTGAAGCTTCTCTAAGATCGGCGTATTGATCATCAGCATTTAAGTAAATGGCTTCTGTCCTGTAAGCTATTTTTTCTGCTTTTTCAATACCTATTGCTGATACATTATAACCGTCGCCATTGTCGTTTGTGCCAGACCCTCCTTCCGAAAGCAGATAAAACCAAAAACTAAAGGGCCCGTTATTGGTATGGACCCCACCATTATCACCAGAACCTGAATACCAGTTTATACCAAGATAAGTATCCGGCAACCCATAGGCTTTTGGATTACTCATAGAACGAATAGGCCCTCCTATATCTTCACCTATGAGCCAAATATCTTTTTCGGGTGCAGCGTAATTTTCTGCACAAGCAGCCCATATATCAGAAAAACCTTCGTTAATAGCCCCTGATTCGTAAGAGTAAATTAAATCGGCGGTATAACTACAAACAGCATGTCCTATTTCATGGGCAATAATATCGAGTGATGTTAAAGCATCATAGGTATTGCCGTCTCCATAGGTCATAACACTCCCGTTCCAAAATGCATTGTCGTAGTTTTGATCATAATGAACGTAACTTTTCATTACTGCGCCGTTTCCGTCAAAGCTGTTTCGCCCATGTTTAATCATCCAGTAATCCCATACTTCTTCTGTACCCCAGTGTGCATCCAAAGCAGCATTATCTTTCGCTGCGTTATCAAATTCTTCAGCAGTCCATTGATTATTATTATCTGAAAAATCTACTGCCCCAAAATAATTGGTACCATTTTGCATGTTATAGGTTTCAACACCATCTCCTTTAGTATAATTACGTAAAACATAATCGCTGCCAATAATGTCTGATGTAATGGTTTGAGCTCCACTATACCGTGTAGCAGCGTATGCACCCGGATTAGACTTTGTGTTACTATTTGCTGTTACTATTGCACTATTGTTTGATTCAATTCCATTATTTAATTGTTTAATAATATCATCTTTAAAAACAATTTCTCCGTTTTTGGCATTTACATAAATATAAGCTCTGCTTAAGGGTTTTTGCGCATATATATTAAACTTATAAGCTAAGACTGTTTGAAACTTCAAGGTTAAATCTTCATTAAAATAATCCTTAATATATACCAGTTCACCTTGTGGATAGAATGTTCCGCTTGGTTCAACCTCTTTAGCCCACTTTTCATTATCTTCATCCTCCCACATATAAACCTCTGCATTTACATATTCTAACGCATATTGCAAAGCTTCTTCTTCAGTAATTTGCGATTTTGAGGTTTGTGTCTTTTTAACCGGAATATAGTCTCCGGTTATTGATAAAGATTGATCCTCTTTAGTATGCACCACGTATGTAGCATGTTCAACTTTTATCCCATTATAATATTGTTGGAATTTTTGATGTGTAATTCCCAGTTCATCTTCAGAGGATTGGATAAGTTGAAAATTGTCTTTATT
>CAZSIC010000060.1:15098-20242 GCA_964606845.1 uncultured Bacteroidales bacterium | reverse complement strand
ATCGATACCAACGATGATCTAGCCGAAGGTAATATCTGGGTAGGAGATGCCAGTGATAACCAGTCCGCTGTAGCTGCTTTTACTGATGGTAATATGCTCATAGGTGATGGCACTACTTTAAACAGTGTGGATATCTCAGGCGATATTGATATTGACAATACAGGCGATGCACAAATTCAGGCAGGAGTCGTAACCACAACAGAAATTCTTGATGGAACAATTGCTGCTGTTGATATTGCCACAGGAGCTGTTACCACAACAGAAATCCTTGATGGAACAATTGCTGCTGTTGATATTGCCACAGGAGCTGTTACCACAACAGAAATCCTTGATGGAACAATCGCTGATGTTGATTTAGATAAAATAAATATTCCTTTAAGCGGGTTTGGTGCTGCTGCTGCTGATGTGGCTCTCGGTGCTAACAAATTAACCGGCGTAGCCGATCCAACAGATGCTCAAGATGCTGCAACTAAGAATTATGTTGATAACTCAATCGATACCAACGATGATCTAGCCGAAGGTAATATCTGGGTAGGAGATGCCAGTGATAACCAGTCCGCTGTAGCTGCTTTTACTGATGGTAATATGCTCATAGGTGATGGCACTACTTTAAACAGTGTGGATATCTCAGGCGATATTGATATTGACAATACAGGCGATGCACAAATTCAACCTAATGTGGTTACTACTGCCGAAATAGCTCTCAATACCATCCTTGCCGATGATATTAATACCGATGCGGTAACTACTGATGAAATTTTGAATGAAACAATTGCTACTATTGATATTGCCGACAACGTTATTACTAACGCTAAGATGGCGGATGATGCTATCGGAAATGCAGAACTGCAAGATAATGCAGTTACTACTACTGAAATTGGTACTGCTGGAGCTACTGATGCTGATAAAATACTTACTACAGATGCTCTAGGTGATCCTCAATGGGAGCTTAAAACTGCTTTAACTGTTGGTACTGCTTCTCAAGCTGATAAGTGGACTAATGCTCGCGACCTTTCTTTAACTGGTGATGTAACTGGTACTTTATCTGCTGTTGACGGAACGGGTAATGTTAGCGCTGTAACTCAGATTGCCGCTGATGCCGTGACTGCTACTGAAATTGCTGCTGACGCTGTAGGTTCTTCTGAAATCGCTACAGACGCCGTGGGTGCTGATGAAATAATTGCTGATGCTGTCGGTACTTCTGAAATCGCTGCTGACGCAGTTACGAGTTCTGAAATTGCTGATAACGCCGTAACAAATAGCGAAATAGCTGATAATGCAGTTACTACTACTGAAATTGGTACTGCTGGAGCTACTGATGCTGATAAAATACTTACTACAGATGCTCTAGGTGATCCTCAATGGGAGCTTAAAACTGCTTTAACTGTTGGTACTGCTTCTCAAGCTGATAAGTGGACTAATGCTCGCGACCTTTCTTTAACTGGTGATGTAACTGGTACTTTATCTGCTGTTGATGGTACTGGAAATGTAAGTGCCATTACTGATATATCTGCTGATGCCGTAGGTGCTGCTGAAATTGCTACTGGTGCTGTTAATGCTGACGAAATCGCTGCAGACGCTGTTGTTACAACCAAAATTCTTGATAACAATGTTACTCTTGCTAAAATAGCTGATGGTGGTGCTAACCAAACTCTTACAACAGATGCTTCTGGAAATCCACAGTGGGAAAATAAAGCTGATTATACAGAAACATTAACAAACGGCCAAATTTTTATTGGAAATGCTTCAGATAAAGCTACAGGAAGAGATGTAACAGGAGATATTACAATAAGTAATACAGGTGTTACAAGTATTGGAACAGGAAAAGTAACCAATGATATGTTAAATGGCTCTATTGACCTTACTTCAAAAGTAACAAATGTTTTACCAGTTGCAAATGGAGGTACCGGACAATCTTCGTTAACTACTCACGGTGTTCTAATTGGTAATGGTACTAGTGGCGTTAGTTCAACTGCAGAAGGTTCTGCCGGACAAGTATTACAAAGTGGTGGAGCAAGTGCAAATCCTGATTATTCTACTGCTACATACCCATCAACAGCAGGTACTCAAGGTAATATTATGAGATCTGATGGTACTAACTTTGTTTCAACTGCTATTAATAACAATCAATTTACACCTGCTGATCCTAACTCTACCGCAAACACAACAGGTGTAATGATGGGGCTTGGAAGTACTGTTTCTTTTACTCCAAATCAAAGCGGTCAAATTCTAGTTATTATATCAGGAGACATAACTAATAATGCAAAAGATGATGGGGCAAAGATTCAAATTAGATATGGATCAGGGGCAGCTCCTGCGAATGGAAGTACTACTTTGGATGGAAGCGCTGCTGGCAGCAAAATTGAATATTTTCAAAGTAACACAGCTGGCAGTGTAGTTGTAAAAACTCCATTTTCATTGAATGCTGTAATACCAGGCTTAATAGTTAGTACTGCTTACTGGATTGATGTAAGCCTGTCTTCAAATTCAGGTGGAACTACTTCAATTGGGAATTTAAGCGTATCAATCATAGAATTATAATATTTAAAATTTTTAGAATAAAAAACATTTTTTATGAAAACCACAATCCTAACAATCACAGTATTCTTTTTAACCCTTAAGGTTTCGGCGCAGCAAACCGAACAAGAATCTGGGCAAAAACAGGAGCCTGTGCAACTTACATCTCAAACAGACTCGTTGCAATACGCCCTGGGCGCATACCTGGGCCAGTGGATGGTAAATAATAATTTTAAAGTACAAAATGCCACACTATTTTTAAAAGGGATGGATGATGTTTTGCAAGACAAGCCGTTGGCTGTAAACGATTCGGTAATTACACAACTGGTTTCGGCCTACCAGCTTTCCAATCAAAATGAGAAAAACCGGCAAATGGAAGAGCAGCTGTTCGAGTCGTTAAAAGGAAAAGCCGGAGTAGGCGTTTTACCGGATGGTGTGCATTACATTGTTGCTGAAAAAGGAACGGGTCTTCGCCCAACGCTAAAAGATACGGTGGTGATACATGCCGTAGGTGTCTTTCCGGATGGTACCAAGTTTGAAGATACGCAGGAAAAAGGGCAACCCATTACCATTGTTACGGAGAATTTAATTCCCGGATTAAAAGAAGTATTGCCATTAATGCCAGAAGGTTCGGTGTGGAGAGTATTTATTCCTTCGATGCTGGGATATGGCTCTGCCGGATTGCCGAACAAAGTGCCACCGTATATGGCATTGGTTTTTGATATACAATTAGTTGAAGTGAAATAGTGAAATATAGGAGTCATCCTTCGTCAGGCTCAGGATGACATCAGGCTCAGGATGACATCAGGCTCAGGATGACAAGAGGCTCAGGATGACAAAAGGCTCAGGATGACAAAACATAAATAATGAATATAAATTAGCGTCCCGATAATTATCGGGATTGCTAGAAACAATTAAATGACCAAAACGAATAAACATAGCACCACAAGCCACTTAAAGGCAGCCAGGTTCCTTCCCGGGATACTGATCGCTTTGGCTTGTTTGGTAATGTTTATTCAGCCCAACAAGGTTCAGGCACAGGTAATGAATGTGGAAGGCGTTTATTTTTCTGTTACCAACGGAACCCATGTTCAGGGTGATACCCTGGAAAATACATCGGGTAACATTATCAATGATGGTACTATTGGCTTGAATGGGCATTATATTAATATGGGTACTACCGAAGGTAATGGTATTTATAATTTAAAAGGAAACTGGCTAAATACCGGAACTTTTAACCCCGGAACAAGTACCGTTCATTTTTTCGGTGATACTGCACAAAAAGTGCTAACCGGAGGAGATCAGTTTTATAACTTAATCATTAATAATTCAGGAGCCTCCCTGGCTACCAACCGCATTATCCTGATGAGCAACGTAAATGTTTCCAACAGTTTGGCGATTCAGCAGGGTAATATAGAAACCGATGCCAATATTTTATATTTGGAAAATCCGGAACCGGATTCTTTAAAATATACCTCTACCACGGGCAGCCGGGTAATCGGTAAGTTTGAGCGGGGAGTCGATCGTATTGCCAACTACCTGTTCCCGGTAGGTTCCGAAGAAAATTACAACCCATTAAACCTGGATTTAAATTCAGTGCCCGATGCCGGTTCTGTACTTTCTGAGTTTGTAGCCTCAATTCCCGATTCGGCCGGGTTACCTTTACCCGATGCGGGATATCTGGACCCGGCAGACAGTGTTGAAGTATACCGTGTAGATAGCGCCGGTTACTGGAGCCTTACGGCCCGCAACGATTTTACCATCGATGATTTTGATATTAATATGGAAGGGAATGGCTTTAGTACACCTTATCAGAATGTTACACGCGTAATTAAGCGACCGGTAGGTGGCAGCTGGATTGTGGATGGTAAACACCGCGATGCGGATGGAGCGGTTATTCATCGCGATAACATGGCGGGTATTTCCAGTAGCGGAAATGATTTTGGCTGGGGACATGTACGTCCGAGAATTCAAACCCAACCGGCCGATACGGCGGTTTGTGATGGGGAAAGTGTTGCCTTCTCAGTGGTTGCAACAGGCCGTAGAACGCTCTATTACCATTGGGAAGTGCTACCAACCAGTGGTGGCGGCTGGCAACCCATTACCGATGATGCTACCTATGCCAATTCCGATACCGATACGCTGTTAATTATTAGTGCCGACACATCCATGAATGGCTATAAATACAGGGTAATTATTACGGATAGTTTGGGTAATTTTAAACCAAGCAATGCACAAGCTACTTTAACCGTTAATCCTCGTCCGGAAGTAACGGCAATACCACAAATGGATACGATTTGCGATGGAGGAACTACCTATGTTGATTTTACTACCACGGTACCTGGTTCAAGCTACGAAGTGGAAGTGTTATACGATGGAGTTATTACAGGCGCATCTGATGAAAGTTTAGCTCCCGGAGCTACCTTAGAGCAACAGTTGTTTAATCCAACGTTACACTACGATTCGGTTATATACCGCATTGTGCCTTATGGCCCAAACGCAACAAGTTGCGAAGGCCCTGCCGATACAGTTGTTATTTGGGTTGAACCAACCGTTGAAATTAATGCTGTTGATGATACGATTTGTGATGGTGCAGCAACCAATATCATGGTTACCAGTCCGAATAC
>CAZSIC010000060.1:0-14998 GCA_964606845.1 uncultured Bacteroidales bacterium | reverse complement strand
CGCGATACCATTTGTAACGATACCTATACCGAAATTATACTAACCACACCCAGTGTATTAACATCAGGTGAGGTTACTTTTGATTATATTTCTAATGCAGATGCAGGATTAACAGGCAATAGTACAAATACGGACCGTACACATGGTTTTGTGATTGCCGATTCGTTACATAACAATACTGCTTCCCCTGCAACACCACTGGTCGTAAGGTATGAGATCACACCAGGAGCATTAGATATTGGATGTGCAAACGGGCCAACCATCACCGACTCGGTAGTGGTACATCCAACACCGGATGTTGACTTTTTGATGGATAGCGTTCGTTGTTACCTGGAATCCAATGGTGAAGCTACCGTGCTTGCACAAAATGGCGTAAATATTTTTACTTACGAATGGAATGATCCGATGAATCAAACAACGGATATTGCATCCGGATTGGCTGAAGGAATGTATACGGTTACGGTAACCGATAACCAGTCTTGTACTGTTGTTGATTCGGTATTTGTTGCACAACCCGACCGGTTAATTCCTTATTATGATGATGATAGTATAATAGATGCTTCATGTTTTGGTTATCCCGATGGTTATGCCATTGTTGAACCCTTTGGAGGCAACGGAGGATATGCTTATCGATGGTCGAGTGGACACACTACAAGTTATGCCGATAATCTTTATGCCGGAAGATATTATGTTACAGTAGAAGATTATAAAGGTTGTGCACAGGATACTAATATGCTGGTTAATCAGCCTGCAGAGCCAACAGCATCGATATCATTTGAGGATGTTACCTGTAACGGAGCCGATGACGGATGGGCCAGGATTGAAGTAGCCGGAGGGTCAAGCTTTATATGGTCTACAGGAGCAACAACACAACAGATTAATAATTTATCCTCAGGGTGGTATACTGTTACTGTGGGTGATAATGAAGGCTGCCAGATTGTAAAAAGTAAATACATCAATGAACCGGACAGCTTATTGATATCTTCGCTTGCAGCTACTGATTTATGGTGTGCGGGAGATGCCAACGGAACCATTAGCCTTACCGTTGAAGGAGGTAATGACGATCAGGACTATATTTATGACTGGACATCGTCGCCCGATGGAGGAGGCCTGGTTAACGGGCAGGAAGATCAAACCGGGCTTTCTGGCGGTAGTTATTATGTTACTGTAAGTGACTGGAAAGGATGCGAAATAACAGACTCGGCTGTTATTAATGAACCTCCTACTTTCATTTCTGATATTACCATATCAGATGTAACATGTAATGGCGATGCCGATGGTGAGCTAACTATTACAGCACAAGGAGGAAATGGTTATTATAGTTATGCTTGGTCTACAGGCGATACGATAAATCATTTAGATGAACTGAATGCCGGTACTTATTATGTAACGGTTATTGATTCCTTAGCATGTGAAATTTATGATACAGCGCAAGTGGTTGAACCGGATCTGCTGGAGTCTGCTATCGCTAAAACAGATATTACCTGTTTTGGTGATGATAATGGTACAGCCATTGTTACAGCCTATGGCGGAAATGGAAATTATACTTATAACTGGAGTAATGGCGAAACAACGGACTCTGTTTCCGGATTGGCAGCAGGAAATTACGAGGTAACAGTTACCGATTTTAAAAATTGTTTAACAACAAATGCTGTTGAAATCACACAACCCGAGGAGCTTATTGTTAGCGAAGCCATAGAAAATATCACTTGTTTTGGTTACGATAATGGTAAAATTGTACTTACGCCACAAGGAGGTACAACGCCATACCAGTACGAATGGAACCCTAATACAGATGTTAATGACAGTTTTGCCGAAAATCTCGAACCCGGAGCTTATGAAATTATTGTAACCGATGCCAATAACTGCCAGGAAAATGTATTGATAGAACTTACGCAGCCCGATCCGCTGGAAGCTAATATTGATATCTCGGATATTACCTGCTATGGCTTTGCCGATGGTTATATTGGTATTGCGATGTTTGGAGGAACTCCTGAATATACTTATAACTGGTCAAATGGATACGATGCTCCTACGGCAAATATGCTCGATAAAGGAGTGTATCAAATTACGGTAACCGACCAAAACGATTGTGCGCTGGATACCGTAATTGAAATTATTGAACCGGACGAACTTTTAATTAATCCTCAAATAAGGCGGCCAACCTGCCCTGATATACAGAATGGATATATCGAATTAAACATCAGCGGAGGTTTGGGATACTATAATATTTACTGGGACAATGGTAGTGCAGCAGAAAATTTATATGATATACGATCAGGAATATACGATGTAATTATTAACGATGAAAATTTATGTGAAATTGATACAACCTTTATTTTAAGAAGTGTAAGTGATAATTGTTTAAGTATTCCAAGTGCATTTACTCCAAATGATGATGGATTTAACGATCGTTGGGAAATTGAAATGAGCACATTGTATCCTGCTGCCGAAATTGAAATATTTGATCGTTGGGGTAAACGGGTATTCTATTCCAAAGGTTATGACGAATCACAGTATTGGGATGGAACCTATAATGGGAAAGATCTTCCGATGGATACCTATTATTATATTATTAACCTTAAAAATGGAGCAGAAAGAATCTCAGGTACAGTAACTATAATTCGCTAAAAAAGGTGATATATATTACCTCAATATAAAAGGCATATCACCATCATTAGATTGCATCAAGTTTTATTTATTACTATTTTTATAAAACCTTTTTTCGAATTGACGTATAAATAGAAAAACATATCATTAAATATAATGCTTAACGCTATGAATAGATTCAAAACTTCCTTTTTATTTTTTTCTCTCTTTATTTTTTCTTTTGCTTTAAAATCTCAAGAACCTTTAGTTCATCAAAAAAAGTTTTTTGTGTCAGATGATGGGAAAATGTATGTTCATAAAGAGATGCCTCTTTATTTTAGGGTATCATCGTCGCCCGATGAAAACGCTCCTTCGCATTTACTAATCCCCTCAGAAGATTCAAAGAAATATACAAATCCTATGTATCTCGATACCGAAGGATATAATTCTTTACATTCACCATCGAAAGTAGATACAGCAACCAAAAAAGTAGTTTACCCTTTGGAGGATATTATTTTTGAAATTTATTCTGATAGCAGGGCCCCAGTAACATCTTTTTCGCTTAATAATAAAAAATATTATAAAAATGATAATATTTATTTCTTTGACGAACCGGTTGAGCTGGCTTTTGAGGCAAGAGATGCAATGTCGGGTGTTGAAGAAACCTACTACTCCATCAACGGGCAAAATTACCAAAAGTTAAACAATGCAATTACATTTGATAAGGAAGTATTGTATGAGGTAAAATACTATTCGGTAGATCATGTTGGAAATGCAGAGGAACCTAAACAGATCAATATAAAAATTGACTTAACAGCCCCTGTTACGGAGCTTTCAATAAATACTGATAATTATAATGATATTCTTTCTCCCCGATCAAAGATTTCACTGGAAGCCACTGATGATAATTCAAAAGTAAAACAAACCTTTTTTTCTATTAATGGCGGCACCGAATACAACTATCGTCAGCCCATAAACATTTCCGGTTTAAGCGAAGGTGAACATACCATTGAATATTACTCTGTTGACCATGTAGCAAACTCCGAAGATAAAAAAACATATGATTTTTACCTGGACAAAACACCTCCCATGGTGGTTGACGAATTGATTGGTAATACCTTTATTGCCAACGGACGTGAATACTCATCGGGAAGAAGCAAGGTTAAGCTCACAGCCATGGATAATAAAGCCGGAGTGAAAGAAATACGCTATTCAATAAACGATGGTGAATTTCAGGTTTATTCACAACCGTTCTATTTAAATAAATCAGGGAAACTGAAAATCCAGTCTTTTGTAATTGATAACGTAAATAATCAAAACATAAGTACCATAATGGCCGATAAATCAAATATATCTTATGTTGATTTATCAGGACCTACTTTAGGCCATCTTTTCGAAGGCCCGTTTTTTAAATCAAAAGACACTACCTTTATTACACGCAATACTAAAATAAGGCTTCATGCTAAGGATGACGCATCTGGTACTAAAAGGATTGAGTATAGTATTGATAATGGAACCTTACAAGAATATACCGGGCCCTTTATTATAAATAAAGAAGGAGCACACACCATTAATTATATTGGTTATGATAATGTAGATAATTCAAGCACTAATTCTTTTATTTGTGTTGAAGATAATACCGGGCCCGAAATATTTTTTCGCTTTAGTATGCTTTCTGAAAAAACAAAAGTAATTGATCAAAACAGTTATGATGTTTATCCAGGCCATGTGGTTTTGTTTCTTTCATCAACCGATTTATTAGTTGGTTTTGATAAAATCTTATATTCTGTAAACGGATCATCTCCAAGGGCATATAACAGCCTGATTAAAGATTTCAAAGAAAATCAATTATATCAAATTGATGTAGAATCGTACGATAAGTTGGGAAATAAGTCAGAAAAATCCATTGAATTTTTTATTGAATAAAAATTATAACCTCAATTTACTTTAATAATGCGGTTTTTACGATATTTCTTTTTTTCAACTGCTTTGCTCATAGCATTTGCGCCTCTTATAATGGCACAAACCATTGATCAATCGGTACTGGATAAGATTGATCATTACAAACAGCAGGCTGAAAGCTATCAGGCTGAAAATAATATCATTCAGGAAGCCGAGAATTACAATAAAATAGGGTATTTATATTGGGAAAATGGAATGCTTACCGAAGCGATTGACTATTTTTCAAAATCATTAACATTAAACAAACAGACCAATAATCAGAATGGGATAAAAACGATTTATTATAACATTGGTTTAATCTATTCTGATATGGAAGATTATCAACGTGCGGTTGAAAATTTTCGCAATGGCATCGAATACGCCCGAAATCTTAAACAAAAAGGGGGAATTTATACCGGCCTTATTAATCAGGCTTCGGCATTAAGAAATTTATCGCAACATAACGAAGCCATAACCATTTTAACCGAAGCTTTAAGTTATGCACAAGAGCTTAATAACTTAAAACTGGTGCGCACCAGTTATGGTATGTTAGCCGAAAACTACGAGGCACTGGGCGATTCGGAAAATGCCATGAAATATTTTGATCTTTTTGCTACGGTTGATAAACATATAAAAGCCGAGCAGATTAAAGATATTGAAGAACGGAGCAAAGAGGAAGTCCAAAAAGCTGAATCGGAAAAAGTCCTGTCGCAAAAAGAGTTGAGCGAAAGATCATCCGAGTTGGAAAAAACAAAGCAGACGCTGGAACAAACCAAAGAGCTTACCGAAAAACAAAAGCTCGAACTAGAGTTAAACAGGCTTACCATAAGCGAAAAGGAAGCCGAATTGAGAAATAAGCGGTTAATTATTTATGGTATCCTTTTTATTTTTATCCTTATATTTTTCTTTTCCATTTTGGTTTACCGTCAGTTTCAGGCAAAAAAGAAAGCCAACAAAAAACTGGCCGAGCAAAATGTACAAATCACAGAACAGAAAGAAGAAATTGAAGAGCAGCGCGATTTAGCCAACAAGCAAAAAAAAGATATTACAGACAGTATTGAGTATGCCAAAAGAATACAAACGGCCTTGCTGCCTCCGTTAAGTTTTATCCGCCGTAGTTTGCCCGAACACTTTATCTTGTTTAAACCACGCGATATTGTAAGTGGAGATTTTTACTGGATGATGAATAAAGACGATAAAATTATTATTGCTGCTGCCGACTGTACCGGGCATGGCGTGCCAGGAGCTTTTATGAGTATGCTGGGAACTGCTTTTTTAAACGAGATTGTGAATAAGATTGTGGAGAATGAGCATATTTACTCGCTTCAGGCCAACGAAATTTTAAATCAGCTGCGAAATTATATTATTGAGTCGCTTCACCAGTCGGGTGCCAACAATGAATCGAAAGATGGTATTGATATGGCCCTTTGTATTATTGACCCGGATAAACAGAAATTGCAATTTGCCGGAGCGCATAATCCTTTGTACCTTATTAGAAATAACGAACTGAAAATTTTTAAAGGCGACCGCATGCCTGTTAGTATTCATCAAAAGGCCGATAAATCATTCACCAATCACGAAATAGATATTTATGAGGATGATGTAATTTATATCTTTTCCGATGGTTTCGTAGACCAAATTGGAGGTCCAAAGCACCGGAAGTTTATGTCGAGAAATTTTCAGGAGCTGCTGCTTAAAATCCACGAAAAATCAATGGATGTTCAGGAGCAGATTCTGGAAAAAACATTTTATGACTGGAAAGGAGATTATATTCAATTAGATGATATTTTGGTTATTGGTATTAAACTCGAAACAACCAAACGAAAATTAGTACCTAAAGACAAATATGACTGGAGCGATAAAACAATCCTTATTGCCGAAGATACTGAAATGAACTATTTATTCCTGGTTGAAGCCTTAAAAAAAACAGAGGTAAATATTCTAAGAGCTCAAAATGGTGAAGAAGCGATTAAGGTATTCAAGCAAAATCCGGAAATTGATTTAATACTAATGGATATTAATATGCCCGGCATTGACGGCTTTGAAACAACCAAAGAGATCAAAAAAATTAAAAAGAATATCCCTGTCATTGCCCAAACAGCATTAAATATTGAAGATGCCAAAGGTAAAGCAGAAGAAGTGGGTTGTGACGACTTTATTTTAAAACCTATCAGGCTAAAATTATTTTTAGCTACACTAGATAAATACCTGAAATCCTAAAATAAAAATTATGGAACCATTACTTATTGAAGCACAAGAATCAACACCTAAGGTTTACCTCGACAAAGAGAACAATAAATTTGAAATTGCCGGGAAATCCTTTCCTGAAGAGAGCAGGAAGTTTTATGCTCCGGTATTTACATGGTTAGAAGAATATGTAAAAAATCCAAACGAAAGTACACTGTTTGAATTTAAAATGGAATATTTTAATTCTGCTTCATCGCTTATCCTGCTTGAAATAATGAATGTTTTAGATAAGATGAATAAAGCTGATAAAGATGTAAAAATAACCTGGCATTATTTAGATGGAGACGACGATATGCTCGAAGCCGGCGAAGAATATTCCGAATTGGTAAATGTGCCTTTCGAGTACCAGGCCATAGAAGATATTGAGTAATGATATACATTTTTTAACGTATTTAAAATTATCCCTTTTTTTGTATTTATTGATTCCCTTGCGAATAAAAAATATGTAATGGTAAATCTAGATTTAATTAATGTGTTCCTCTGCGTTTCCTGTTCTGAAAGCACCTAAAATCAGCATGTCTTTTAAGAGTATCACAATGTACCACCAACCTGCCAGCCGAGCAGGCTGGGTAATTGCACAAAATATCACCAAGTTAGGTGAGTTTTTTCTTTGTGGAACTTCGTGCTATAACTTTGAGAGACTTCGTGTTACAAAAAATGTCTTAACTAACTTAAGGATTTCAGCAGCTATTGGTAGCAGATGACCCTTTAAAAGAAATGCGGATTTTTGAAGTTAAAATTGCCTATCTAATTGACAACGGCAGTAAGTATGGACTTCCTTTTAATTTTTGATAATTAAGGTATTTGTCCCTGAAAGGTAACAGTTATATTGTTTTAAAGGTACATTGGCCGGCCCCAGGTAATTACTTCCTGCCAGATCTTCACCTGTCATCCAGAATTTTGAACCGCAACACGGACATTGTAAAATACCATCAAAAGTTTCGTCATTTTCAAGCTTACAACTACGGCTGGCCTCGTGGGTACAAGCCCTGTCAAATGCCAGGTATTCCGAATAATCTTTCCGGTAAATGATTAGTCCTCCTAAACCATAACCATCAACATAAGCATATTGTCCAATAGTCATATTCCCCAAATCGGTATCGATATATATGATGGCATCAATATGAACATATGGAAAAGGAATTTCATCATCATCGCAACGGACAAAAAATAAAAGGATTAAGATTGTTATGAAAAAAAATCTTACCTTTGATATGGAGAAAATTTTATTCATTTTCAGATTTGTTGTTGCACAAAAATAATCAAATGCTTTTCAAAATAAAGCATACGTTCTTTTTAATTTTTATAGTTTTGCTGGTAGGCGCCTGTCAAACCAAGCCTTTAACCAGTATGGAGAAGTCGCAACAGGTAAAAGAAAAAGCCGATAGAAAGCGAAAAGAGAAACAACAAAAAGAACAGGAAAAAGCCCGCAAAAAGCATTACGAAATGCAGGCTGCAAGTACTAAGGAGTTGATGGATTATAACAAAAGAGCTTCTGAACAATGGATGGAAAAAAACTATAAACGGAAACCTTTTTTTGAGCAGGTAAAGGATTTTTTTCGTAAATTAAAGCCCAATTCTAAACCGGATAAAGGGTTGGTTTCAAAAAAGCTAAAACGAAAATCAAAAAAGAATATATTTCAACGAATCTTTAAAAAGAAAAAGTGATGGACGATATTTTTGACAGCTTAATTTATATTCTTATTACATTGGCCGCCTTTGCCATATCATTTTTAGGTAAAAAAAAGAAACCTGACCGAAGGCCTCCTGCAAATTTTTCCAGCGATAATCGTTCAGAGAAAGAACAAAATCCCTTTTTTTCCGATTTTGAGCGATTACTGGATAACGATTATTCCGATGATCCTTACAAAAACGGGGAGGAGCAAATCCCTGTTACTGATAAAGCAAACGTTAATTACAGCGATGAAAATAAAACTCCTCGCAATCAAATCAATAATGAAATTCTGGATACTGTTCCACAAGAACTACTCGACGACAAAGAAGCAATGCCCTATAGCATTGAAAATGAAGACACCAGCGAAATTTTTTCTAGCTCGGTAAAGGATGAAGATTTAACGGCCCATTATGAAGAGTCTGTAATAGATGACTTTGATCTGGAAAAGGCCATTATTTATTCTGAAATTATTAACCGTAAAGATTATTAAAAGACCTGTTGGTCATAGTTTTAATTAAATTTCAGGCTTTTATATTGTGTAGGTATTAAAAAATTGTTTAAATTTGTACCCTGTAAGAAGGGTTCCGAATGGTTTTGGAATTCTTCTTTATTTATTATATATACTGAATAATGATAAAGTTTTAAAATTTAACAGTGATGGCAAAAGTATCTTATGTAACGGAGCAAGGATTAGAAAAGCTAAAGAAGGAGTTAGAACATTTGGAATCTGTTGAGAGGCCTAAAATATCTCAACAAATTGCCGAAGCCAGAGATAAAGGCGACCTGTCGGAAAATGCCGAATATGATGCTGCCAAAGAAGCTCAGGGAATGCTTGAAATGAAAATTAGCAAACTAAAAGATACCATTGCTAATTCAAGGATTCTTGACCAATCGAAATTAAATACCTCGTCGGTACAAATACTTAATAAAGTAAAAATAAAAAATAAGAAAAATAATGCTGTAATGGAGTATACCATTGTATCGGAGAGTGAAGCAAATTTAAAAGAAGGGAAAATTTCGGTAAATACTCCTATTGCTAAAGGATTGTTGGGTAAAAAAGTGGGAGATGTTGCTGAAATACAAGTACCCAACGGGAAGATGGAATTTGAAGTAATTGAAATTTCACTATAAAATTATATCGTTATGGCTTCAATATTTACCAAAATTATTCAAGGCGAAATTCCTTCGTACAAAATTGCCGAAGATGAAAATTTCTATGCTTTTCTGGATATTAATCCATTGGCTAAAGGCCATACTTTGGTTATTCCAAAGCAAGAAACCGATTATTATTTCGATTTGGATAATGAAACGCTTAGCGGGTTAACGCTTTTTTCAAAAAAAATAGCAAAGGCCATTGATAAAGCCATTGATTGTAAACGCGTGGGAGTTGTTGTTTTAGGGCTTGAAGTGCCGCATGCGCATGTACATCTTATTCCATTAAACTCCGAAGCGGATGCAAGTTTTTCTAAGCCTAAGTTAAAGTTAAGCCCCGAGGAGTTTGAATCCATTGCTGAAAAAATTAGAGTGGAAATTAAGTAAGTAAGTTAAAAAATTACATCAAAAAAAGCGTCCCGGATAATGGACGCTTTTTTGATTTCTGGTATGAGATTAATAAATCTCAATGTCATAAGGTATTCTTGCTTGTATACCTTGCATATTTTTGATGTCTTGTAAACGTTCGTAATATTTATATTCGTTACCCAGCTCATTTTTAAGGATCGATGCTTTAACATTGCCTTGCAGGTCTTCTAACAATTGCTGGAAAGGGTCTTTTAATTTTGGATAATCAACCACACGGTATTTTTCCAGATCAGCAGCTATTGCTGCAATTTCAACGGCCTTATCCATTCCTCCAAATTCATCAATTAAACCTATCTCAATAGCATTGGCACCGCTCCATACACGGCCTTGTCCAATTTCATCTACTTCTTCTTTGGTCATTCCACGGCCTTCGGCAACATGTGTAATAAAGGTTTCGTAAATGCCTTCGATGTTAAACTGTATTGCCTCTCTTTCTTTGGCTGATAATGGCCGGCTGAAAGAATAAATATCGGCATGTTTGTTGGTTTTAGCAACATCAACATGAACACCTAATTTATCATTCAATAATTTTTCACCATTGGGAATCATCCCAAAAACACCAATAGATCCGGTAATTGTGTTGGGACTGGCAACAATTTTTTGTGCCGGTGCTACAATATAATAACCGCCCGATGCTGCCACATCGCCCAGCGAAGCGATAACTGGCTTAACTTGTTGTGCCAGTTTTACTTCCCGCCAGATAACTTCTGAAGCTAAAGCGCTTCCACCTCCGGAATTTACCCTGAAAACGATGGCTTTTATGGTAGAGTCTTTTCTGGCTTCACGTATAGCTCTTGAAATCCGGTCGGAGCCAATGGTTCCTTCGGCACCTTCGCCCATAATTACACTTCCGTAGGCGTAAACTACTGCGATCTTATCTTTTTCGAGCGATTTTCGATTTTTAGGAACTTTGGTATATTTGGTTAAAGAAACACTCTTAATATCTTCTTTTTCTTTTTTGTCGGTTAACTCTTTTAGTTCTGCCAGTATTTCATCTTTATATTTTAATCCATCAACCAGCCCGTTTTCTAAAGCATCTTCTGCATTTTTAAGTCCCAGGTTATCTGCCAGTTCGTTTAATTTTTCTGTGGGCACATTTCTTTCATGCGCTATTCCTTTAAGCATGTGGTTCCAGATTGAACCAATGTAAGTCATTACTTGCTCCCTGTTTTCGGCACTCATTTCGTTATACATAAATGGTTCAACAGCGCTTTTAAATTTCCCATGTCTGATAATTTGTGGCTCAATGCCCAACTTTTCCAGAGCTTCTTTAAAAAATAAAATTTCGGAGCGTAATCCTACCCACATTAATAAACCCTCAGGATTTAAATACACTTTGTCTGCAACACTGGCTAAATAGTAAGTACTTTGAGTATAATTGTCGCTGTAGCTTAAAATAAACTTTCCGGATGCTTTAAAATCAATCAAGGCACTACGCACTTCCTCAATCGTAGCTATACCAGCCGGAATCATGGTAAAATCAAGATAAATACCATCTACATTAGGATCATTTTTAGCTTTTTTGATATTATTAATAATATCGTTTAATCCTAGTTGATTAACCGGTTTAAAACTCCCAAAGTCGAAATTCTCCATGGGGTTATTATTGCTTCTGTCAGCAATGGGATTGTTCATCTCCATATGCAATACAGTATGCTCATCGATTTTTACGGGTTGATCCTGCGATGATACCATTGCACCAATGCCTCCAATAATAATGAAGAACATTAAGATACTTGTTAATATGATGCCTAAAACGGTTGCTAACAAATATTTGAAAAAACTTTTCATGATTAAAGTGTTTTAAATTGAACGATAAATTATAAGATTAATTAATGTAATAAAATTAGCGCTTTAAAATGATAATACAAACAATTCTTATCATAAGATGTTTAATTGCTAATCATAATTTAACCCTGAGTTAGGTTAGATGTATTTTTAATGAAATCGTTATAAACTTTTGATAAAAGAAAATTTATTTATCAATTTGCAAATTATTACTAATGTATGGCGATGAAAAAAGTAATATTACTATTAGGAGGGAATTTAGGCAACAGGGCATTTTATATGGATAATGGCCGCCAAATGATTGAACAAAAAATCGGAAAAATTTTGCAATCATCGTCTATTTATGAAAGTGCTCCGTGGGGCTTTTCTTCCGAAAATAATTTTTTTAACCAGGTTTTATTGGTGGATACACCATCATCACCTTTTCAAATTCTTGAAAATATTTGGCAAATTGAAAAGGAGCTGGGCCGGGAAAGAACCGGGAAGTCCTATTCGTCACGCACCATCGATATTGATATTTTATTTTATGAAAATGAAATAATAGATACGCCCGATTTAATTGTCCCACACAAACATTTACACGAGCGTAGGTTTACTTTAATACCGCTTGCCGAAATATTGCCCGACTGGATTCATCCGGGATTTAATCAACCGATTAAAAAGTTGCTTGAAAATTGTGAAGATAAGTCGGAAGTAAAAGCTTTGAAAGACTAATTTATATTTTACTTCCAAACGCTAAATCACCGGCATCTCCTAAACCAGGAACAATGTATGATTTTGATGTAAGTTCATCGTCCACATCGCCTGCCCAAATGGTAACATCTTTCATCGGGATATGTTTTTTTACATAATTAATACCCTGGTTGCTGCCAATGATGGTAACAATGTGCGTATGTTTTGGTTTCCCTCTTTCTATAAGTGCTTTGTAAGCAATTTCCATCGAAGCTCCTGATGCAAGCATTGGGTCTGATAAAATAAGAATCTTATTTTCTATGGATGGGCTTGATAAGTGCTCGAACTGAATGGTAAACGAACCATCTTTATGATATTTACGGTGAGCAGAAATAAATGCATTTTCCGACCGGTCAAAATAGTTCAGGAGTCCCTGGTGAAAAGGAAGCCCGGCACGCAAAATGGTGGCATTAACAATAGGAGAAACCGGAACGGTCATTTTTGAAACACCCAGTGGTGTAGTAATTTTTTTCTCTTTATATTCAAGCTCTTGGCTAATTTCGTAAGCAAACATTTCTCCAATCCGTTCCATATTCCTTCTAAAGCGCATGCTGTCTTTTTGAATCTCTTTGTCGCGCAATTCAGAGATAAAAAGATTCATGATTGATTTTTTGCGGGCTAAAATATGTATCATAAGAGTTTATTTAAATAATTTAATATACCAGGGTAACTTTTTGTTTCTTATATTTATATAATTTAATTTTAACGTACCAATCCCGGTAAAAAAATCCATTTTATTTGTTATACAAATATTTTCCAGGTTCAAAGTTAAGGTTTTTTCTGCATGTACATCAATATATTTATCAATAAGCTTGTGCAATGCGTTTGATTTTTCACCTTCTATATTTATAGCACTAAACAGTAAATGTATCTTTTTTTTAGATTTCAGGAAAAATGCAGCTGCACATAATTCATTATAAGCTGAATAAGCACCATAAATTTCGCCAATTTGGTAACGTAATCCAAAAGCAATAATCATACGCAAGCGTTGGATATCCTCTTTTTTTAACTCCGGAGAATGCTTACTGTTATTTTTTAATGCAAAATTTATCAGGTCGTTAGGTAATAGTCCTTTTAATACTGTTATTTTTTGCTGTGTAGCTTTTTGCAGCTCTTTTTGAAAAAGGGGAGCGTATTTTTCTTTGATCTTTTTAGCAGGTTGAATTAAGTCCAATTCAAAAGCATTTCGTTTCCTAAAAATTAAATCCAGGCTTTCAACCGGATTATATTTATTCAGGTTAATTTCAATGTACGAAAATTCAGGTGGGATAGAATCAATAAACTTTTTTATGATTGTTTTATCAATTAAATTTTTTGAGTAAACACCTAATTGTGGAGCTAATGGTGATGTGTATAAATGTTTGCGATTAAAGAATTTGCGATGGATAACAGGCATAACATATTCGTAATCGCCCATAATCAATCCATACCATTCATCGCAAATAATATTTAGGTACCATGTAAAAGCAAAAATATTCCCATTGAGGGCATTGTTAATACAATTGTCCCATCGGATAAAGTTGATTTCGTTATTTTCTAAAAACCGGATCAATAATAAAATAATTAAATTGCACCTTCGTCGGCGTAACTGTAATAATCGGTATCGGCAATAATAATATGATCCAGGACCTTTATATCCAAAAGGGTTGATCCTTCAACCAGTTTGCGGGTTATATTATCATCAGCTTTGCTGGGCATTTTATTTCCTGAGGGGTGATTGTGGCATAAAATGATTGAACTGGCTAAATTTTCAAGGGCATGTTTTAATATAATTTTTACATCGATAACCGTTCCGGAAACGCCGCCCTGGCTTATTTTCTTTTTTTCAATAATCCGGTTCGACCGGTTTAAAAGTAAAATCCAAAATTCTTCATGAGGCAAATCGCCCAGTAAGGGTTGAAAAAATTCAAATACATCGTTGCTCTGGGTAATTTTTTTCTTTTCAATAATTTCGGATATTTTACGCCTTCTTCCTAATTCTAGTGCCGCTATTATTGTAATGGCTTTGGCTTCGCCTATTCCTTTGTTTTTTGTTAGCTCGTTTACATCCAGCTTGCCCAGCTCGTTTAAATTGTTGTTTACACTTTTAAGGATTCTCTTGGATAGATCAACCGCCGATTCGTTTTTAGTCCCAGAGCCTATTAATAAAGCAATAATTTCGGCATTACTTAAACTTTGTATTCCTTTTTTTAAGAGTTTTTCCCTGGGGCGGTCTTCAACAGCCCATTCTTTAATCTTTAGATTATTATATTCGCCCATTTAGGTTATGAGTGTTTATTTTTTTCAGCTTTAAGATAGTAATAAAACAGGGAAAATAAAAAAGGCATGAAAAAATCATGCCTCTAAAAAAAATACTGTTTATTACAATAATGGTTTTAATTTTGATTCAAGGTTACTTTTTGGAACTGCACCTACTTGTTTGTCAACAATCTCGCCATCTTTAAA
>CAZSIC010000059.1:0-20441 GCA_964606845.1 uncultured Bacteroidales bacterium | reverse complement strand
ATCTGGCAGAAGAATTCGAGAAAAATCCGAATCAGAATCTTTTAGAGAACAAGGTTATTGCAACCCTGTTTTTTGAACCTTCTACCCGCACCCGTTTAAGTTTTGAAAGCGCCATCAGCCGATTGGGTGGAAAATATATTGGTTTTACCGATGCAGCATCATCCAGTGTTAAAAAGGGAGAATCATTAAAGGATACCATTATGACAGTGGCTAATTATAGCGACTTGATTATCATGCGCCATCCTGTTGATGGAAGTGCCCGATGGGCAAGCGAGGTTTCCAAAGTTCCGATTATTAACGCTGGCGACGGTTCAAACCAGCATCCTACACAAACCTTGCTTGATTTATACTCAATTCGTAAAACACAGGGTACGCTCGATAACCTGAATGTATTTTTTGTAGGTGACTTAAAATACGGACGAACTGTACACTCCCTATTACAAGCCATGTCAATGTTTAATACCACTTTTAATTTTATTTCGCCAGAAGAGTTAAAAATTCCGGATGAATATAAAATGTTTCTTGAGAAAAAGGGATTGAAATTTTACGAACACAGTGATTTTTCGGATATCATTTCACACGCGGATGTTATTTATATGACCAGGATTCAGCGAGAACGTTTCTCTGATCCAATGGAATATGAAAAAACAAAAAACTCGTATGTTTTAAAGAAAAATATGCTCGAAAATACGAAACCTAACATGAAGGTTTTACACCCTCTGCCAAGAGTAAACGAAATAAGCACAGACGTAGACTGTGACGATAAAGCATATTATTTCACTCAGGCACTAAACGGCGTTTATACTCGTCAAGCCATTATATCTTTAATTCTTGGGTTAAAACAATAAAAATTTAAATATTATGACAGAAAAAAAATTACAGGTCAGCGCAATACAAAATGGCACCGTAATAGACCATATACCTGCCAACAAGCTATTTAATGTAATCAATATCCTGGGACTTAATAAAATCAATAACCAAATTACTTTCGGCACAAATCTCGAAAGTAAAAAAATGGGATTAAAAGCTATTATCAAATTATCGGATGTTTTCTTTGCTAATGATGAAATTAACAAAATTGCTTTGGCAGCTCCCGAAGCGAAATTAAATATTGTGAAAGACTACCAGGTGGTAGAAAAGAAAATTGTTGAAGTTCCTGATAGCATTAAAGGAATAGCTAAATGTGGGAATCCTAAATGCATTACAAATCACGAAGGAATTAAAACCAAATTTATGGTGGTGAATAAGAAAAAAGTGGCCATAAAATGCCACTACTGCGAAAAAATTACCGATTCTGAACACATGGAAATTTTTTAAATAAAAAAAGAGCTGTCCAAAAAGTATTAAAAAACTTGAAATTGATTTTTTTTTTTACTTTGCGGAACTTTGTGTCTTCTTCGTGAAACTCTGTGTAACAACATTTTGTAATTATACCACAAAGTCTCTCAAAGGAATCATGAAGTCCCACAAAAACTTTTTGGACAGCTCCTTTAAAAATAAAAAATATTTTCTATCGTATCCTGTCCATACTCCTTATCAAAGCTTCATCCTTACCAATTGCCCGTATGGCAAGGTAAGTTAAAATTGCTGAAACAAAAGGAAACACTACCGTAATTTTATAACTAACAACACCATTCAACTGGCTCGAAAAACTTTGAATGTAATAGTAATTCAAGCCAAGATAACCTATCATTAAAATAATATTAATCAGGTTAACTCGCATTTGGAAAATGCGTTTTTTATAAAAAAAGATGCTTGCAAAAGAAATCAAAACTATAATTGAAAGCAAAATTATTGGGGGTATCGTTAATGAGTAAATACTGTCTTCTTCAAAAAATGCCAATCCATTAAATTGGAAAATAAAAACCTGCCCATTTTCAGCAAGTAACTCTGCATAAGGATAGAAAAAAATAGATGCCATTAATATTGTAACAACCAACAAATAAACCGATTGAATTCTCTGAATCATAACTTATTAATATAAAAATGTATATTTACCATTTAACAACCGCAAAATTAGCTGTTTTTATTGATTTTTACATTAAAAATGGCTAAATTCTATTATTTTTAATCTCTAATTACAAAATTATTTCATCAAGGTTTTTTCTAATCCGTTCATTTGATTCTCGTTCTTGTAAATCTTCTGGAAACAATTTTATCTCACCTTTATAACCAATAGCCATTATAGCCATGGGTTCAAAATCTTCATCAAACTTAAAATGTTCTTTTGCTTTGGATATACTAAAACCTCCCATTTGATGCACATATAATCCCAACGATGTAGCCTGTGACAGTATATTACCTACAGCCATACCGGTATCATGCTGGGCAAAACGATTTGTTTTTCCGGTAACGGTGGATGTTTTTTTGGCGATACTCATTACCAAAACAGGCGCATATTTTGCCCAATACTGGTTGACTTCAACCAAACAATCGAAAAGTTTTGCATAATTTTCATCCTGGTTTTTAATACCTATAACAAACCGCCAGGGTTGCTCATTATAACTCGATGGAGCCCAACGGGCTGCCTCGAAAAGAGATTCAAGTTTTTCTTTTTCAACTTCTTGGGACGAAAAAATTACAGGACTGTACCTGTTTTTTATAATATCATGAATTGTACTCATAGCAAAATAATTATTTATTAAAAATACAAACAACAATATAATAAATCTGTTCAACACATAAAAATTTAACTACCCTTAACCAGCAAAATATGTTTAATAATATCTTACAAAAAGCATAAATTGTTTTACCTTAGCTTGAAAATCAAAAAACTAATTCGTAGAATTGTAACCTAAAATTGAAAAATCAAAATTAGTATATAACCAGTTAAATTAGAAGACTATGGCAAAAATGACAAGTCAAGATTACATTAAAAGAGAAGATAAATACGGAGCGCATAACTATCATCCGCTACCAGTAGTATTAGAAAAAGGCGATGGTGTTTTTGTATGGGATGTTGAAGGAAAAAAATATTACGATTTTCTTTCTGCATACTCTGCAGTAAACCAGGGACATTGCCATCCAAAAATAGTAAAGGCACTTTCAGATCAGGCTCAACAACTTACGCTTACTTCCAGAGCTTTTCACAATAATGTTTTAGGTGAGTATGAAGAATATGTAACCAAATATTTTGGTTACGATAAGGTGTTACCCATGAATACTGGAGCCGAAGCCGACGAAACAGCTATAAAACTTGCACGTAAATGGGGTTACCAGAAAAAAGGGATACCCGAAAATGAAGCAAAAATCGTTTGTTGTAACGAAAATTTCCATGGAAGAACCATTACCATAATATCAATGTCAAACGATCCGGCTGCTTATAAAGATTATGGCCCATACACGCCGGGATTTGTAAGAATTCCTTACAACGATACGGAAGCATTAGAAAATGAATTAAAAGATCCTAATGTTGCTGCTTTTCTTGTTGAGCCTATTCAGGGTGAAGCAGGAGTTTTTGTACCAGACGAAGGCTATTTAAAGAAAGTTTCTGAATTATGTAAAAAATATAATGTATTATTTGTTGCCGACGAAGTACAAACAGGTATTGCTCGTACCGGTAAATTATTGGCATGCGACCACGAAGGTGTTAAACCTGACGTTTTAATTCTTGGTAAAGCTATTTCAGGAGGTGTTTTCCCTGTATCAGCTGTTTTAGCCAATGATGATATCATGCTAACTATTAAACCTGGCGAACATGGTTCTACTTTCGGAGGAAATCCAATAGCCGGCAAAGTAGCTATGGCTGCCTTAGATGTAATAAAAGAAGAAAATCTGGCTGAAAATGCTGAAAAATTAGGCAAGATTTTCCGCGATGAATTCAAAAGTATCAAATCAGACATGATTGAACTTGTTCGTGGTAAAGGTTTACTGAATGCCGTTGTAATTAAAAACAAAGAAGGAAAAACAGCATGGGATGTTTGTGTTGCCATGGCCGAAGCTGGTGTTTTAGCTAAGCCAACCCATGGAAATATCATACGTTTTGCTCCTCCTTTGGTAATTACCGAAGAGCAATTGCGTGATGCAATGAATAAGATTAAAGAAGTATTCAAAAAATTCGAATAGTTATATCGATTAACCTGCCTATTTTGAAGGCAGGCATTAAACCTTTGATTAAAAAAGCTGTCTCATTTCTATTGAGCAGCTTTTTTTATATAGTCTTTGTAAAAAAACGCAAAACACTTCGTTACGCTCGCCAATAAAATGCTCATTTACTTTAAGTAAAATGCGCTTTTACTGGCTTCGCAAGCCTTGTCTTCGACGTTTTCTTATCAAAGACTTAAAAGCGTTTTCAAGTGAGCACTATATATAAGCAAAATAATTAATCATCAAATCATTACAAAAATGAAATCAAAAATCATTCTAAAATTTGCTGTAATAGCAATTATTATTATGGGAATAACAAATGCATGTCAACAAAAGGTTGACGAGAAAAAGACCCTGGATGTCAGTCTTATCGATAAAAATTTTGACCCGGCAGAAGATTTTTATCATTATGCCAATAACGGGTGGATGGAGAAATACCCGCTTCCGGATGATGAAAGCCGCTACGGCTCTTTCGACCAGTTAGCTAAAGAAACCAGTAAAAAAGTACAAAACCTGGTTGAAAAATTGGCTTCAAAAAAACATGAGCTAGGTACAATAGAACAAAAAATCGGAGATTTCTATGCATTAGGCATGGATACAGATAAAATTAACGAACAGGGATTAACACCTTTACAATCCGAATTTGAACGTATTGCAGCTATAAAGAAAATAGAAGATGTTCAAAACCAAGTTGCCCATTTTCATATGCACGGAATTGGTTCATTGTTTGGATTTTTCGGATCTCCCGATCCTAAAAACAGCGAAATGAACATTGCTCATATCAATCAGGGTGGCTTAGGTATGTCCGACAGAGACTACTACACCAGCGATGATGCTCGTTCAAAAGAAATCCGTAAAGCCTACGTTAAGCATGTTGAAAAAATGCTTACCCTGAGCGGGATTTCTGAGGAAGAAGCCCAAAAGAAAGCTTCAACCATCATGGATATGGAAACTCGACTGGCAAAAGCATCTTTTACCCGACTGGAAAACAGAGATCCCAATGCAACCTATAATAAAAAATCGCAGGAAGAAGTTAAAAACCTTTATTCTAACTTTAACTGGGATAACTATATGAAAAATATGGGGTTAGCATATGATGGGATTATCAATGTACGCCAGCCCAAATTTTTCGATGAAATGAATAAGATGCTAAAAGAGGTAAGCATTGAAGATTGGAAAACCTATTTCCATTGGAACCTGATTCATTCTACGGCAAACTATATCGGTTCTGAATTTGAGAAAGAAAATTTTGATTTCTTTGGAAAAACCATGCAGGGAAGTGAAAAAATGCGCGAACGCTGGCGCAGGGTTTTAGGCGTTACAAATAGAGCCTTAGGTGATGCTATTGGTCAAAAATTTACCGAAAAACACTTCCCGCCTGAAGCAAAGGAACGAATGGTTAATCTTGTTGAAAATTTACGTACTGCCCTCGGCCAACGCATCGATAACCTGGAATGGATGAGCGAAGAGACCCAGGAAAAAGCCCATGAAAAATTAGCTACCATACGTGTTAAAATAGGCTATCCAGATAAATGGGAAGACTATTCTGATTTGCAAATCGGTGACGAATCGTATGTTTTAAATATTTTTGAAGCCAATAAATTCAGAAGAAAAGATAATTTAAGTAAAATTGGTAAACCGGTTGATAAAGATGAGTGGTTTATGACACCTCAAACTGTTAATGCATATTATTCACCATCAATGAACGAAATTTGTTTCCCTGCCGGAATCTTACAACCTCCATTCTTCTATTTGCAAGGTGACGATGCCATCAACTATGGTGCTATTGGTGCGGTGATCGGTCATGAAATGACGCATGGTTTCGACGATCAGGGAAGGCTTTACGATAAAGAAGGAAATCTTACCAACTGGTGGACAGAAGATGACTCCAAACGTTTTGACAAACGTTCGCAAGTATTGGTTGATCAGTTTAATGGTATTTTTGTACTTGATACTTTACCTGCCGATGGTAAATTATCACTGGGTGAAAATATTGCCGATTTAGGTGGTTTAAATATTGCTTATACAGCATTTCAGAATGCACAAAAACAAAACCCACAGGAAGAAATGATTGATGGTTATACAGCCGATCAACGATTCTTCTTAAGCTGGGCTAGAGTTTGGGCACAAAACATCCGCGATAAAGAAATCGTTCGTAGAACAAAAGAAGATGTTCACTCGCTGGGAATTAACCGTGTACATGGTCCCATTGCCAACATGCCTGAATTCCATGAGGCATTCAATGTTGAGCCCGGAGATGCACTCTATATTCCTGAAGAAGAAAGAGCATCCATTTGGTAATAAAAGAAACTATTAATGATAAAAAAACCGTGCTTACTAAAGTACGGTTTTTTTGATTAAATTAATCTCTCAATTCCTTACAGGGTTTTATTTCTTGTATAAAATCGCTCTTCAGTAATTTTATCATCTTCCCACTGCTGAATAGCAACTTCGGCGATCAGTTTTTTTGTCCCATCTTTTTGTTTTAGATTAACCCAAAATTCAACCATCGAAATTTGCCTATCTTCATCTGAAGTAATGGCGATAATTTTTTCACCATAAATTTCTTCTATGTTTTTGATAAAGTTCTTATCATAAGCCAGGTTCTCCGCTTTTCCCTTTCGGATTTTACCATCAACCTGGATAACAATAACATTATCGTGATAATATTTTTCTTTTGCTTCCAGAAGCTTTCCTTCCTCTAGCATAGTGTATAGTTCTTTGGCTTTATCGAAACAAGTCATGTTATCATAATTAAGGTTAACCCTTTAAAGATACAAAATTCAATTGAATATTGCAGGTTTTTATATAGAATTAATTGAAATAACAAATAACAAATCATAAATAAAGACTTATTAATTACAAAATTTATTCTAATTATTGATTTATTTCACTATTGCATCATTGCATCATCACATCATTGCATCATTAAAAGAAAACCAACCTAAAATCATATCATTTTTTTTGACCGTTTTAGATTGTTTTGTATGTTTACATCTTTAATATTAAAAATCAAATCATAACAAAGAATAGATAACATAATGAAAACATTAGAAAAACTAAACCCAAAGGTAGTTTGGAGCTATTTCGAAGATATTTGTCAGGTTCCACGCCAATCAAAAAAAGAAGAAAAAATTATAAAATTTCTGTTAGATTTTGCCAAACAACATAACCTGGAGGCAAAACGAGATGATATTGGAAATATATTAATTAAAAAGCCGGCATCACCCGGTAAAGAAAAGGTAAAAACCGTTGTTTTGCAAAGCCACATCGATATGGTTTGTGAAGCTAACGAGGGAACGGATCACGATTTTGATAAAGACCCCATACAACCAGTAATTGATGGTAACTGGGTAAAAGCTAAAGGAACAACACTTGGAGCAGATGATGGAATTGGTATTGCAGCACAAATGGCTATTTTAACAGCTACTGACATTGAACATGGTCCCATTGAATGTCTTTTTACAGTTGACGAAGAAACCGGATTAACCGGCGCTTTTGCTTTAAAACCAGGATTTTTTGATGGAAAAATATTAATTAACCTCGACTCCGAAGATGAAGGTGAACTTTTTATTGGTTGTGCCGGTGGTATTGATACATTAGCAACTTTTGAATACGATACTGAAAATATTCCTGAAAAACATGTTGGCCTGAAAATAAGTGTTACCGGACTAAATGGCGGACATTCGGGCGACGAAATTGATAAAGGGCTGGGTAATTCAGTAAAAATAATGAACCGGTTTTTATGGAATGCCTACAATAAATTTGATGTAAAAATAGGCACCTTCGAAGGAGGAAAAGCCAGAAATGCAATTCCTCGAGAGGCTTTCGCACACATCACCGTACACCAGGATGAAAAAGAAGAATTACTAAACTATTTTAACGAATATGCTCCTGCGATAAAGAGTGAGCTTTCTATTACCGAACCTAAACTGGAACTTTCTATCGAAGAGGCTGTCTTACCCGAATTTGTTATCGATGAAGATACTCAATTTGCTTTAGTAAATGGCCTGTATGCATGCCCACATGGTGTTTATGCCATGAGCCAGGAGATTGAGGGTTTGGTAGAAACTTCGACCAATCTGGCTTCCATCAAATTTATTGAAGATAACCAGATATTTATTACAACCAGCCAGCGAAGCTCGGTTGATACAGCAAAAAAGGATATTGCAAGCAAAGTAGAGAGTGTATTCCGCTTAGCTGGTTCCAAGGTTAAACACAGCGAAGGATATCCGGGCTGGAGACCCAATACCAATTCAGAAATCATGAAAATTACTGAAAATTCATATGAAAAATTATTCAATGAAAAACCTATCGTTCGTGCAATACACGCTGGTTTGGAATGTGGATTATTCTTAGAAAAATATCCCTATTTAGATATGATTTCTTTTGGCCCTACTATTAAAGGAGCACATACACCCGAAGAAAGAATTGATATTAAAACCACCGAAAAATTCTGGGATTTGTTACTGGATGTTTTGAAAAAAATCCCGATGGAATAAAAAGTTTTTTTTTCATTAATATTGTAATCCTGTCAGATTTAATCAGGCAGGATTTTTTGATTGTCACAATGAGCCTGTCGAAGTGAGACAATCAAAACAAAATTATTATAAGGTCATCCTGAGCCAAGTGTCATCCTGAGCTTGACGAAGGATGACCAAAAACATACAAATAAATGATGTTTTTAACCATTTCCATAGAATTTCTTAAAAACGCCGATATTTATTCACCCGGAATAATAGCACTACTAATCTTTGCCGGATTTCTGGTTGGCGTAATCAATACCATAGCAGGTAGCGGAACGGTTATTACTTATTCTCTTTTTATGATGCTGGGTTTACCTGTAAATTTTGCCAATGGAACCATCCGTTTGGGAGTAATTATGCAAACCCTTACTTCTACACTAAATTTTAAAAAACACAATGCACTGGACTGGAGAAAAGGATTTAAACTGGCCTTACCAGTAGTAATAGGTTCTATTGTTGGGGCTCAGATAGCTATAGAAATTAATGAAGCGGTTTTTGAAAAAATTCTCGCAGGAATTCTTCTCATCATGCTCTTCTTTATTTTTTATCGGCCTGAACGTTGGTTAAAAGATCAGATGCATAAAATTCAAAGCAAAGCGACAATTATTCAATTACTTCTTTTCTTCATAATCGGAATATACGGTGGATTCATTCACATTGGTGTTGGCATTTTTATGCTATCGGTTTTGGTTTTAAATGCAGGCTACGATTTGGTAAAAGCTAACGCCATTAAAGTGATGACCGTTTTTCTTTACAGTCCATTTGCTTTAGCTGTTTTTATGATGAATGACCAGGTACATTATGGCATGGGATTAATAGCTGCCATAGGAAATGTATTTGGTGGTTATGTAGGTTCCAGAATGGCCATTAATTGGGGAAACAATTTTGTTCGATTGGTATTGATGGCTGTAATTATTCTATTTACTGCCTATTTATTAAATTTATTAGAATTAATAAAAACATTTTTTTAAAAACATTTTGATATTAAAAATGTTGTATGTATAATTGCACAATCAAAACAGAAAAAAAATGAGTTTACAATTTGTACATACTGTTCATTATCACCATCATCACGCTGGTAATGGCGCGGTATGCAAATTTTTGTAGATTCCTAAGAATATTTAACACATAAAAGGGCTTGCAAATTTTGCAAGCCCTTTTTGATTTTAAAAACAAAAGATATAAACAAAATGAACCAAAGACAACATCATATTCATCATCATCATTCGAGTGAAAACCACACCCGGCGGAAGATACTATGACTTGTTTTAAGGTTCGAAAAATGAAATTAAAAGGTCTGCAGTTCTCTGCAGGCCTTTTTTGTTAAACGAAAAAACAACAATAAAAAATGGAAAAATTAAAAATTGCAGTACAAAAATCAGGGCGGCTCAGCGAGAAGTCGATCCAATTATTAAAGGAATGTAACATTAAATTAACCAACGGAAACAGAAAACTCATCTCCGTTTCGGCGAATTTCCCAATTGAGATTCTCTATTTACGCGACGATGATATTCCGCAATACATCAACGATGGAGTAGCTGATATTGGCATCGTAGGTGAAAACGAAACGGTCGAAAAAAATTATCCCCTCACGATTTATCAACGTCTGGGATTTGCAAAATGCCGTCTTTCATTGGCAGTTCCTAAATCTGAAAATTACGAATCACTCACTTACTTCCAGAACAAAAAAATTGCCACCTCTTACCCATTTATTTTAAAATCATTTCTCGAAAAAAACAACATCAACGCCGAAATACACCAAATAAGCGGTTCGGTAGAAATATCACCAAGTATCGGTTTGGCAGATGCTATTTTCGATATTGTAAGTTCGGGAAGTACATTGATAAGCAATGGATTAAAAGAAGTAGAAAAAGTAATGGATTCGGAAGCTGTAATTATTGGCAACAAAAATCTGGAAAGCAACAAAGCAAAAATATTAAATGATATGCTATTCCGTATTCGTGCCATACAAAAGGCGAATTCCAATAAATACATACTGCTAAACGCACCGCAGAATAAATTAGACGAAATCATCAGATTCATCCCTGGAATGAAAAGCCCTACCATCATGCCATTGGCAGAAGAAGGCTGGTACTCTTTACACTCGGTTGTTAACGAAGAAAAATTCTGGGAAGTCATTGATAAACTAAAAAATGCAGGAGCACAAGGTATTTTAGTCGTTCCAATTGAAAAGATGATTTTGTAAAACTCATTACTAAGAATTAAGCATAAAAGTAATCAAAATTGATTAGAGAACATCGATTAACGAACAGCGATTTTAGAAGTAAAATGAAAATAATAATAAAAGATATTCCATCTAATTTACTTCATAATTCTTAAATCGTTAATCCTTATTCAATATTCAAAAAATAAACAAATAGTATTATGAAAATACTTGAATATCCAACCAGTAAAGAATTAAAAAAAGCACTTGAGCGTCCGGCTTTTGATAATATATCCTTAGAAAAAGCTGTCCGAATAATCATAAAGCAAGTGCAGATTAAAGGCGACGGAGCTTTATTCGATTTAACCAAAAAATACGATAAAGCTGCCATAAGTACATTAAAAGTTTCAATCGATAAGATATTTAATTCGGAGAAAATTATACAAGGAGATTTAAGAAATGCCATTCAAATTGCAGCTGAAAATATTGCCAAATTTCACAAAGCGCAGATACCACAGGAAATAGCAGTAGAAACTACAAAAGGAGTTATATGCTGGCAAAAACCAGTTCCTGTTGAAAAAGCGGGTTTGTACATTCCGGGGGGTTCAGCTCCATTAATTTCTACCGTTCTGATGTTAGCTATACCTGCCCGGTTAGCTGGATGTAAGGAAATCGTACTTTGTACACCGCCTGATAAAGAGGGCAATATAAACCCGGCAATACTTTATGCTTCAAAAATTTCAGGAGTAACGGAAATATTTACTTGTGGTGGAGCACAGGCTATTGCTGCAATGGCTTATGGTACAGAATCAATTCCAAAAGTTGATAAAATTTTTGGGCCCGGCAACCAGTATGTTAACATGGCAAAACAAATCATCGCATCAAAGGGAGTAGCCATTGATATGCCTGCAGGCCCTTCGGAAGTAGTGATTTTAGCAGATAAAACTGCAAACCCTGAATTTATTGCTGCCGATTTGCTCTCACAAGCTGAACACGGAGCAGACAGCCAGGTTATCTTGGTTACCAATAGTAATAACACAGCTAATCAAACATTGATCTGTTTAAAAAATCAATTAGAAGCATTACCCAGAAAGGATATTGCAGTTCAGTCGCTAAAATCGGCAGCCATTTTAATTGTAAAAAACGAACAGGAGATGATTGAAATAAGTAACCGGTATGCACCGGAACATCTCATCATTTCAACAAAAAACACAGATGAATTAGCACAGCAAATTACGCAGGCAGGATCGGTTTTTTTAGGTGATTACACACCCGAAAGTTTGGGCGATTATGCTTCGGGTACCAATCATACTCTACCAACCAACGGTTTTGCAAGAAGCTACAGCGGATTAAATATGGATGCTTATTTTAAAAAAATAACGTTCCAGAAAGCCACAAAGCAGGGACTTGAAATTATTGGGCCCTTTGTGGAGCAAATTGCAGAAGCAGAACAATTACAGGCACACAAAAATGCAGTAAGTATTCGACTAAAAACATTGGAAAATGAAAACTAAAACTGATTTTGATATCAACAAGCTGGTTAGGCCCAATATTTTAAAATTGAAGCCTTACCAATCGGCTCGTGAGCAGATAAGCGATCAGTATGCTATTTTGATGGATGCCAACGAAAATCCTTTTCCGATTGGATATAACAGGTATCCCGATCCTTTGCAAAGAAAACTCAAAGCAAAAATTGGAGAGATAAAAAATATTCCTGTCGAGAATATCTTTTTGGGTAACGGAAGCGACGAAATTATTGATTTGTTGATACGTGCTTTTTGCATTCCGGGTAAAGACTCAATTCTAATTAATGTGCCTACCTATGGGATGTACGAAGTATGTGCTAACATGAACGATGTAGAAGTTATTAAAGTTGGGCTGGATGAAGAATTTCAGATCGATTTACCAAAGGTTTTGGAAAAAAGCCGGCAGGCAAAAATCATCTTCATCTGTTCGCCAAATAATCCAACCGGAAACCTGATAAAAAAGGAAACCATTTACGAATTGCTTAATCAGTTTGATGGTTTAGTTATAATCGATGAGGCTTATATTGATTTTTCTAATGATGGCGGGTTTATGTCAGAAATTAAGCATTACCCAAACCTGATTGTGTTGCAAACCTTTTCGAAAGCCAGAGCGATGGCAGGGATCCGGTTAGGAATGGCATTTATGAATGCTGAGATCGTAAGTATTTTAAATAAAATTAAATATCCTTACAACATCAGCCTTCTAAATCAGCAAGCGGCGTTAAAAGCCCTGGATAATGATTCTGTGAATTCGGGAATAAAAGCTATTCTGGAACAAAGAGAATGGCTAATTTCCGAACTACAAAAACTCTCTATCGTTGAAAAGATTTGGCCTTCGGATGCAAATTTCCTTTTGGTTCAATTTCAAAATCATCAAAATGTATTTGAATTTCTAAAAAAAGAAGAAATTATTGTGCGCGACCGATCTAACGAACCAAATTGTAATGGCTGCCTGCGCATTACAGTTGGAAAATCTCTTGAAAATCTTATGCTGATATCCGTTTTAAAGCATTTGGATAAACATATTTCTGAATTTAAAATTTTTGATTTACAGAAATCATATTAATAATTGAACTTAGTGAAGCTTTGTGTCCTTTGTGCCCTTAGTGGTAGATTATTCTAACCACAAAGAACTCAAAGGATATCACAAAGTGGAACAAAGACTTAATAACGTAAGATATGAAAAAAATACTGTTTTTAGATCGTGATGGAACGATTATCAAAGAACCGAAAGATGAGCAAATTGACAGCTTAGATAAACTGGAGTTTGTTCCGGGAGTCATTAGAGTTTTATATCAACTTATCAATCAATATGATTACGAACTGGTGATGGTTTCAAACCAGGATGGTTTGGGTACCGGCTCCTATCCTACCGAATCGTTCAATTTGGTTCAGGAAAAACTATTAACTTCCTTAAAAGGCGAAGGAATTGAATTTTCAGATATACTTATTGATGATTCTTTTCCTGTGAATAAAAGCCCGTACCGAAAACCTAATACGGGTATGGTAAAAAAATATCTAAACTCAGAATTGGATTATGACAAATCCTTTGTTATTGGCGATCGGTTAACAGATTTGCAGTTAGCACGTAACATGAATCTTAAAGGAATTTTACTGGGTGAAAATAGTGATATTAGTATTACCAATAATAAAACACTGTTTAACTGTAAAACCTGGGATAGCGTATTGGAAGTGATCAAAACAAACTGCAGGTCGGCGAATGTTATCAGAAACACCAAAGAGACTCAAATTGAAATTCAGTTATCTCTGGATGGAAATGGACAAACCGATATTTCTACGGGGCTTCGATTCTTCGATCACATGCTGGAGCAACTGGGCAAACACTCCGGTATTAATCTTTCAGTAAAAGTTAATGGCGATCTGGATATTGACGAACACCACACCATTGAAGATACAGCCATTGCCATGGGAGAAGCATTCCTGAAAGCATTGGGCAGTAAAAAAGGAATTGAACGCTACGGTTTTATCTTACCGATGGACGAATGCCTGGCACAAGTAGCTTTAGATTTTGGTGGCAGACCCTGGTTGGTTTGGGATGCAGAATTTAAAAGAGAAAAAATTGGCGATATGCCAACGGAAATGTTTTATCACTTTTTTAAATCTTTTGCTGATGCTGCAAAATGCAACCTGAATATTAAAGTGGAAGGAAATAACGAACACCATAAAATAGAAAGCATTTTTAAAGCACTGGCAAGAACCATAAAAATGGCAGTTAAGCGAGAAGAATTCTCTAATGCCATTCCATCGACAAAAGGAATTTTATAAAAATAAAAATTCATGATTCGACAAGCTCAGCATGACATTAAAAGTCCCTGTCATATTGAGCCTGTCGAAATATGACTGACAAAACATTTAAAATATGAAAATAGCCATTATAAAATACAATGCAGGAAATATACAGAGTGTCGCTTTTGCTTTGAAACGGCTGGGTGTGAGACCTATTATCACAGATGATCAGGAAATCATAAAAAAAGCAGACAAAGTAATATTTCCCGGAGTTGGCGAAGCTTCGTCAACCATGAACTACTTGCGCCAGTCGAAGCTCGATGTGCTAATTCCAAAGCTGAAACAACCCGTACTTGGAATCTGCTTAGGCATGCAATTGATGTGCAGTTATTCAACGGAAGGAAATACTTCCTGCCTTGGAATTTTTGACGAAAAGGTAGAAAAATTTCCACCCGCCAACAAAGTTCCGCATGTTGGCTGGAACAGTATTAGTAATTTGAAGAGTCCTCTATTTAAAGGTTTATCCGAAAACAGCTATGTATATTTTGTACACAGCTATTTCGTAAATCAGAGTTTATTCAGCATTGCTGAATGCAATTATATTAAACCATTCAGTGCAGCTTTACAAAAAAATAACTTTTCCGCTACCCAGTTTCACCCTGAGCGCAGCGGAAAAACAGGTGAAATCATTTTAAAAAATTTTATAGCGTTATGATAGAAATAATACCAGCAATCGATTTAATAGACGGCCAGTGTGTAAGGTTGTCGCAAGGAAAATACAACCAGAAAACCGTTTACTCAAGCCAACCCGCACTTGTGGCAAAAGCATTCGAAAATCAGGGATATAAAAGATTACACCTGGTTGATCTGGATGGAGCAAAATCCGGCAAAACAGAAAACTTAAATGTTTTAAAAGAAATTTCTTCAACAACAAATTTAATCGTTGACTATAGCGGTGGAATAAGAACAGAAGAACAAGTGGAAAACGCTTTAAAAGCTGGTGCAAGTTTTATAGGGATAGGAAGCCTGGCAATTAAAGAACCGGAGACTTTTAAAAAGATGATTCAAAAATATGGTGCCCAAATTTTTATTGTTGCTTCGGATGTTCTGGATAAGCAGGTTTATATTAACGGATGGACACAAAAAACAGATACACAGATTTTTGATTTGATCTCAGCATATTCTGATTTAGGCATTTCGAAATTTATGTGTACCGATATCTCCCGCGATGGAATGCTTTCGGGTGTTAATGTAGAATTCTACAAATCGCTCAAAGACTCTTTTCCTAAAAACTACATCATTGCAAGTGGCGGAGTAAGCTCTAAAAAAGGTATTTACGACCTTGAAAAGGCTGGTATTGAGGCTGTTATTGTGGGAAAAGCATTTTACGAAGATATTATTCCGGTTGAAAATTTAACCCTAAAACAATGTTAGCTAAACGAATTATTCCATGTTTGGATATTAAAGACGGACAAACCGTAAAAGGCATTGAGTTTGAAAACCTGAAATCAGTCGGCGATCCGGTTAAGCTGGGCAAATATTACAGCGATAACGGAGCCGATGAATTGGTGTTTTTGGATATAACTGCATCGCACGAAAAACGAAAAACACTCAGTAAGCTGGTTACCCGGATAGCTAAGGAAATAAATATTCCGTTCACTGTGGGTGGTGGTATATCGAGTATCGAAGATGCGGATGTGATTTTGTCTGCCGGTGCTGATAAAATTTCAGTTAATTCAGCTGCAATTAATAATCCTGATTTAATCAGTAAAATTGCAGATAAATTTGGCAGTCAGTTTATTGTACTGGCCATTGATGCAAAATTGGAAAATAACCAATGGATCGTTTATAAAAACGGCGGCAGAATAAAAACAGACTTAGAACTTTTTAGCTGGGCTAAAAAAGCAGAAGCATTGGGTTGTGGCGAAATTCTTTTTACATCGATGAACCACGACGGAACCAAAAACGGGTTTGCACGGGACCCTTTAAAATGGCTTGCCGGAAATTTAAATATCCCGATAATCGCTTCGGGTGGTGCTGGATCAATTAAAGATTTTGAAGATGTTTTTAAATACTCGAATGTAGAAGCTGCTTTGGCTGCGAGCGTTTTTCATTATAAAGAGATTGAAATTCCGGTGCTAAAGAAACTTTTATACGATAATGAAATTCCTATGCGAATGTAATATCTCACAGCTCCTGGCTAGAAGCTCAAAGCTATGAGCTATGAGCTTTGAGCTTTGAGCTTTGAGCTTTGAGCTTTGAGCTTTGAGCTTTGAGCTAAAAAATACTATAAAATTCAAAACGTAAAAGATGAAACAAAATTTAAATTTCGATAAACTAAACGGGCTAATACCAGCAATAATCCAAGATTATAACACACGAGAAGTACTTATGCTTGGGTTTATGAACCGGGAAGCCTACGAAAAAACCATAGAAAAACAATTGGTTACCTTTTACAGTCGTACTCGTAACGAGTTATGGACCAAAGGAGAAACCAGTGGTAATTACTTGCAAGTAAAAGAAATTATTCCGGATTGCGACAATGACACATTGCTAATTTTGTCAGAACCCACGGGCCCTGTTTGTCATACCGGTAGCAAAACCTGCTTTGGTAAGCGAAAATCAGCATTTGATCTGAATTATTTACAGCAAATCATTAATCAGCGGCGCGATGAAATGCCTGAAGGATCATACACAACTAAACTTTTTGCAAAAGGGATAAAAAAAATTGCACAAAAAGTAGGGGAAGAAGCCGTTGAGTTAATCATAGAAGCAAATGAACAAAATGATGACTTATTTCTAAACGAAGCTGCTGATTTAATTTATCACCTGCTGGTACTCTTATCAGCAAAAAACTACAATTTGAAAGATGTGGTAAGCGTTTTAGAAAAAAGGCATAAAAATTAATTCTTTTATTCACTTAAACATTTAATCATGAAAAAAACATTTATTACGCTCATTTGCTTAATTTTAACAACAACTCTAATGGCACAAGAAATAGAAAAGAAAAAATTAAAACCGGTTCTTTTGGTTATGGACGTTCAGCAGATATACCTTGATATGATGGACCCCGCAGATAAAAAACAATCTTTCGATTACATAAATGCAGCCATATGGTTATTCGAAAAATTTGACCTCCCTATTATCAGGGTTTATCACCAAGATAAAAAAAGAGGGCCTGATGAAAACTCAGAAGCTTTTCAATTTGCTCCGGAAATTAACACAAAGGAAAGTCACCCTATGATTGTCAAGCATTACGGCAACGCGTTTAATCAGACAAACCTTGATCAACTCCTTAAAGAAAAAGAGGTGAATACAATCTTTTTATGCGGCTTAAGTGCTACCGGTTGTGTACTCTCAACCTATATTGGAGCTGAAGATTGTGATTACGATGTTTTTATGATTGAAAATGCATTACTAAGCCCAAATTCTGAACATACGAAGTTTATTGAAAAAATAAAACGTTCGATGGATTTTCAAACGTTAAATTTTTTGTTGGGATACACACAACAGTTAAATAATCAAATCATCTAAAACTAATTATGATATAAGGCAGCTAAAGAATTTTTCTTTAGTTGCCTTATATTAATTTAAGATGCTCTATTTCTGCTTTTTGTTTGGAAATAAATCAATGGCCCTATAATAGGGGCAAAAAACAAAAAAAATATAATTATTTTGTTCTTATTATTTCTTATTATATCAATAATAGCCAGTATTAATAGCAAAAGCGCTAATACTATAAGAATTGAACCTAAAATATAGTAATTCATAATGCTTTAATTTTAACATTCAAGATCAGAAAATAAACAAGCAACTCCAATAGCACCTAAACATTGTTTATATACTATTCCACACATAAAAGCACATTCTCCATCATTAACACATGATGAAACAGCACATTCAACACAATTTGACCAACTTCCTTTTGCTCCTGATTTAAAAATTTCTGCGCTAACCATCTCATTTGTTTCGTTATTGATTGAAACTGTAAGGAATTTACCAAAATTATTATAAATATTTATTTCATCAATCACATTATTTTCAATTTTTTCAAATATCGCATAATCAACTATTTTTTTATTCTGATTCATAAATAAAATAAAAGTAGTTTCATTTTGATCAAATTTAGCTTCATTCGAAACCGAAATAAAAATACTATATCCATTAATATCCTTATAACTAGTTATTGTGCTTTCATCGTAATGATAAATACTCTTTGAATCTATTTGACTTAAATATTTACTTGACAGTTTTTTTTCTTCTTCTGTCAATTCTCTAATCTCTTGAATAGGAATAGGAGAATTAAGTTCTGATACATTATCTAATTCTTTTTTATTATTCTCCAATGAATTGGTAGAACATCCATTAATAACAACAATTAAAACAACCAGTACAAATAATTTTAAATAATTTCTTTTCATTTTTTTAGATTTTAAGGTTAATAAAAAATAAGTTTACAAACCCAAAAATATTTAAATATATTAAAAAAAAAATCAATTATTATGTTTTATAACATATTTAATTATTCTAACAACATCTACATTGACAGATTAGTAAAAACTCAAATAATATAATGTTTTTTAAAAAAATATTTATATTTTTGTCACATATAAATTTAACGATGAGCAAACAATTTTCTACATACTATTATTACTACTTTTATTTTTTACAATAAAGGCAGGATAATTATGTAGATTGTTTAAAAAATATTACAGAAAGGTCCTGCCAACAGCAGGGCCTTTTTTCGTTTAATAAAAGATGATGAATCAAATTTCAAAATATTATTATTTCTACTATTATAGATACTTAAGGTATCCCTGAATTGCTATGCGAAAAATTTAATTTACAATAAAAAATTTAAAGCGTCTCAGGGAAACCAGAGACGCTTTTTTTATTCACCTTAAATGATAAAAATGAAACCAGCAAACAGAATTGCAAATCTTAATACTTATTACTTCTCGAAGAAACTCGAAGAAGTAAAAAAATTACAAAGCGAGGGAACAAATATAATAAACCTTGGAATTGGGAGCCCTGACTTACCCCCGCATCCCGAAGTAATAAAAATATTAAATCAATCGGCAAAAGAGCCAGAAAACAATGGTTATCAACCTTATCGTGGACTGAAAGAGTTACGTAATGCATTTAGCAACTGGTATAAAAACATATATCATGTAAACCTTAATCCTGAAAAGCAAATTTTACCTTTAATGGGCTCAAAAGAGGGAATCATGCATATCTCTATGGCGTTTTGTAATCCGGGTGATCGTGTATTAATTCCAAATCCTGGTTATCCTGCTTATTCAGCAGCGGCAAAACTGTTAAATTTAGAAATCCAGTATTATCAACTCACAGAAAAAAATGGGTGGCTGCCTGATTTTGACCAATTGGAAGAGTTATATAATGATCAGTGCAAAATAGTATGGATAAATTACCCACATATGCCAACAGGTAAAGTTGCATCTATGAGCCAATTAAAAAAAATAGTTGGATGGGCAAAATACCGCAGCGTTCTACTAGTAAATGATAACCCTTATAGTCTGATTTTAAATGACAAACCGGTAAGCATATTATCATTTTTAAATGAATACAGTGATTTAATTGAGTTGAATTCTTTAAGTAAATCGCACAATATGGCTGGCTGGCGTGTAGGAATGCTAGGCACTTCGGATGAAAACATGAAATATATTTTGAAAGTAAAAACCAATTTTGATTCGGGTATGTATAAGCCGGTTCAGTTGGCTGCAGCTAAAGCATTAAACCTGGATAATAAATGGTACGATCGTTTAAACACTGAATATTCAGAAAGAAGAAAACTAGTATGGGAGTTATCAGACCAGTTATCGTGTCAGTACGATAGCAAAGGTGCAGGATTATTTGTATGGGCAAAAATAC
>CAZSIC010000058.1:0-20442 GCA_964606845.1 uncultured Bacteroidales bacterium | reverse complement strand
TTTTCTATTTGTCTTTAATGGTATTTGTTGCCTCACACGATTGTTTATTTTTTAAAGTGTTCAGCGAACCCTCATTTTTTATTCATATCCTTGTTGTGTAAAACAGTGCATGAGGGTTTCACTCGAATTAAATTAAATTAAATTAAACATCTTATTATCAATAATATATTTGTGCAAAAATCAATATTTTCACTTCTAAAACCGTGGAACACTCAATGTTTGTTAATCTCCTTTCTTGTGCGATAGTGCTTGAGGGTTTCATTTAGTTGATTTATTTTTAAGAGAAAGAAAGTTACAAATAATTGTAAAATCTGCCCTTAATTTAATGTAAATTTTTAAAAAGGAATATATTTTTATTGGAACATAATAAGGTATGGGCGTTCTAAATCGCTTACTAACTCCTGAATACCAATATTTCTGCTTTTACGAAAAAATTCTTTTCCATCAAAATAGATTATTATGGTAGGCACGGTAAAAATTGAGTTTTGAGCCGCAACTTTTGGATATAGTTGTGTATCGCAATAAAACATTTTTATTTTTGGAAAGTTTTGGGTAAGTAAATCATGAATTTTAGGTTTTAAGACCTTGCAAACATTGCATTTTTCATGCGAAAAATAGATTAAGCAGCCTTTATTATTTAAGGCTGTTGTAAATTCATCGAAGTTGGTAATGTTTGCTATCATTAATACTTGTTGGTGTTAAGCATTATTAATGTACATGCAATAGTAACTTCAATATCATTTTGCATGGCCAGTTGAATTAATTCCTGATTTTCTGATCCGGGGTTAAAAATAATTCTTTTAGGCTTAACACTTAAAATATAATCGTAATATACTTTTTGGTTCTTGGGGTTTAAATAAATTGTAATTGTATGAATATCCTTTAGTTTAGGTTTTCCTGTAATGATTTTTTGCCACATGATATCGCCTTCGCGAATACCAATGGGAACAACTTCATGTCCATGTCTGATTAAGCTCTTTACAGCTTTATGCGAAAATCTGATAGGGTTTGGGCTGGCACCTAGAACTAGCGTTTTCTTCATTTTTTCATATATTTATTGATATAAAATATCAATGTGTTGATTCATTTTTAGCAAAAAAATTACTCTGAAATATATAAAAAATATAGAAAGAATAAAAACACTTCTAATCGTGTTTTTCTATAAGAACCATTGCTTGGGCTGCAATTCCCTTCTCTTCACCAATAAACCCAAGCTTTTCAGTAGTAGTAGCTTTTATTGAAATTTTATTATCATCAATATTTATAACAGAAGCTAATGTTTTGATCATTTCAGGAATAAAGCTCTTTAGTTTAGGCCTCTGTAAGCAAATGGTTGAGTCTATATTTACAATGGAGTAACCCTGTTCATTTAAAATATGAATTGTTTTTTTTAACAGAATTTTGCTGTCAATATTTTTAAATTGGTTATCAGTATCAGGGAAGTGGTATCCAATATCACGTAAAGCTGCAGCTCCTAGAATCGCATCAGAAATAGCGTGTATTAATACATCTCCATCCGAATGTGCAATACATCCTTTATAATGGGAAATTTTTATGCCGCCAAGATATAAATCCTTGCCTTCTTCGAGACGATGTACGTCGTATCCGTAACCGATCCGCAAATTCATTTTAATTAATTGTTTTGTTGTTCATTAAATGCCTGAAAATCTAATCCCAAAGTAAATCTTACTGTATTGGCCAGAGGGTTATTTTGTTTTAAAGGAACAAGATATGAAAAATCAATGGTAAAAACATTAAGTCTTAAACCGGCTCCTACGGTAAAATATTTTCGGTTTCCTTTGGTCAGATGTTCGTGAAAATATCCGCCACGAACAGCAAACTGGTTAGCGTACCAATATTCGGCCCCGACATTGTATTTAATTTCGTGCAACTCTTCTTCCCATCCGCCCGGAGCGTCATAAAATGATTGAATCATTCCTTCGGCAACCGAAACATCAGAGCTTTTTCCAAAAAGAATGCTGTCATTTAATTCATATTCAGGAGTAGGAACAAGGTATTTGTTCAAATCCAATGCTATGGTTAATGAGTTGTAATCATCTATATCGTATTTTAATGCAGTTCCGATTTTTAAATTGGTTGGCAAAAAATCTTTTTCAATTTCGGTATACGAAATTTTTGAACCAATATTTGAGATATTGATACCGGCAGACCAGGTAGTATTATTGTCGTTGATCTTTAAATCGTCGTTTACATAATACATTGATATATCAGCAGCAACAGCATTTCCTGCTTTGGTTTCCATATCGCCAACCAATGCTCCACCTGTTATATCTGAACGAATGTAGCGAAAGGCAATACCTCCTGAAATTTTGTCGGAAAAACTTCTTGCATAAGCCACATCAATTGATAATTCGTAAGGAGAATGTTGGCCGTTATACTCACCGGCTTCGTTGGTAAATTGAATATCTCCCAGGTCGAAGTAAAGCATGGTAGCTGCTACAGTTTGTACATTATCTATTTTTTTGTAGAAAGAAACATATCCAAGGTTGATATCATTTACTAAATTGCGCAGCCAGGGTGTATATGATGCTGCAACTCCCATATCACTATCGATAAAAGCATATTTGGCCGGATTCCAGTGCATGGAATTATAATCAGGAGATAATGCAACACCTACATCTCCCATGGCTCCGGCTCGTGAATCAGGAGCAATGGTTAAAAATGAAGCTGAATATTCGAGTGGATTATTAGAGCCTACCAAATCTTGTCTGCTGATCGTTTGACTATAACTTGTTGCTGTAAAAAGAATTAATAATATCCCCGCAGTTAAAATATTTTTCATCATTATATTATAAATTAAAGCGATGCAAATATAAAATTATTTGCTGTTAAAAAATAAAATAAATTATTTGAGTATAACCAGCTTTTCGATCTTAGTTACTGTTTCACCATCCATGGTTCTTACTTTAACCTGATAAATGTATACACCGCGTCCTGGTGTGTCGCCAAAATCATCGAGCCCGTTCCAATTTATAGGTTCAGAACGGAATCCATTTGAATTTATTGTTGCATGGATAGTTTTTACCAATTTACCGCTAACGGTAAAAATTTGTATCATTGTTTCCAGTGTTTCGTTTGGGCGATTATGATCAAAATAAAAAGCGGTTTGTTCGGTAAACGGATTAGGGTAATTGAGTAAATTTTTTATGGCAAGTTTTTCCGATTCGGCAACAATAAAATCCAGAATTTCTTCCGATGAATTATTATATACATCCCAAACCTTAACTTTTAACTGATGATCACCCTCTTCGAGTTTATTAAATAAATATTCAATTTTTCCTTTTTGATAATCATCTACATCCGACTCATAGTAATCGTTTAATACAATAATATCGCTTGTGTTATTATCTAGTATTGCAGTAATATCATGGCCAATGCCATTTCCAACGGTATTAATCCCACTACTATCAGCTAAAATGGCATACAATACAGGATTTTGATCGGTAACTCCGCCGGAAACAAAATTCTCGTCATTCATGTATAGTTTTATTTGGGGGCCGGTATTATCGGGCGGGGCAGAACTGTCGGAACCTCCAATAATAAAATCATTAAAAAAGCCTTTTGCATCAGAGGTTGAGCTAAGTGAATAGTAGCTTATTTTTCCACGGCCAAAATTGTAAGAAATATCTTTTGGCACCACGAAGGTAAATTTAAATTGTCCATTTGTAACACTGGCTTTCCCTTTGTAAAGAATATTATTTTGTGTTTGAAAATCCATTGGATTGCCACCGTCGTTTCCTAAAGTGGTAATGGTTCTTTTTTTATCTAAAACCAGCGGATAAACTAATCCGTTATAGTTGGTAATTAGGTTTTTAGCTTCATCGGAAATGTGTCCATGTAGGGTAACTTTACTTAGTGCTTTTAATGTATCAGTATTATTTGTAACACTGTTATGGTTTATTGAATCTGTTATAATTTTGTAATTTGCTAAAGGCAACTTTAATGCAGGATCGCCCAACAAGGTAAAATTACGTTTATTGTTTGATGTTCCTGAAGTATTTTTGGCTAATCGCATAATATCGCCCAAAGCATAATAATTGTTTTTATGATTTTTTTCGAAAACATAGTCATAAAAATTTTTATTGAGTGTGTAATTGGGGCTTGAGTAGACAAGCCGCGTAGTAGAAAAAAGTGCAATGCCTCCACCATTTGGATTAAGCAAAACTCTTTCTCCGGCCGAAACGTAATTATGATTATCGAACCGGCTAAACTCACAGGTGGCAGTCATAAAAATGGACAGTTTATTTTTATTTTTCCACGAGTTTATATTATCAATGGTTAATATTCGTTCGTGTGCCAAACCATTTTCACCTCCATGGCCTGTATAATTAAAAATTAGAATCCCATTATTCACCTGTTCGTTAATTAAGCGGTTTACCTCAGGGTAACTTTCGTTTACTGCTGTTTTTTGCTGCGGATAAGCATCAAGATAAATTTTATTGATAAAGAAATATGGATAAGTTGTATCAACCTGTATTGCTAAACGGTCGGCATCGCGCATGTGGATATTGTTATCCTCGTCGTCACCAACAAAACAAAGTGAATTAACCCAGTCTCCTTTGTTGTTAAAATCCGAATAGCGGTAAATTTTATCTACCATTTGTTGAGCTTCTTGTGTTGATCTAACTGGCAACCGCCCAATTCCAATATCTACCAATCCTGAATTTGATGATTCAATGTAATCGCCGGAATCAAGCAATCCAAAAAAATCGTCGGTAACAAATGATAAAATGGGATTTAATGAATTTTTCGATTGGTAGGTTAATACATAATTAATATTATCGGCAGTTATTGATTTGTGGTCGAACGATCCATCGCCGATAAAAAATAAGTACTTTAAGGTATCTATTGATGTAGGCCTTTGGTAAATCATTCTGACAAAATTTCGAATAGCAGCAGCATCGGGTGTACCAGATGAAAATTCGTTGAAAATTTGCTCGGGAGTAGTAATTGCTACTGACAATCCGTCTTGTGAGGAATGTAAATCTGCAATACTTTGGGCCTGGCTCATGAAATCAGGGTGAGTAACAATAATCATATCATGATGGCCTAATGCATGAAGATTTTGGTTCGTTACATTGCCAACTGTTTCAGAATTGAGTGAATTTTCTACATTGAAAGCAATAAATTCATTTAATCCGGGTTCAACAACAACTTTTACTGAAATAACATCCGATGAAACGGTTTGTTTTTCAAGGTTTTTTGGTATAGTAGGAGTGTTAACATTCCATACTTGTGTTGATGCCGAAGTATTTTGAATACGGAAATCAACTGTTTTTTCAAAGTCATCAGTATTATAATACCTGAATTTTAGCTGTTCGCCCGGCATCTGCAGTTGTCTTCTAGCATTAAGTGTGATAAAGTCAAGCCATCCTATTGACGATGATGACGATTTGTTATAATCAATCGTTATTGAAAAATTATCATTATCACTTGTAAATTCGTCATTAATAATATTTCTTATTGCATAAGTTGATGTGTATGAACTCATATTTACCGCAGCAAATTCCGGATTGACAATGGTTTGCGATCCTGACTTTATGTTGAAAGAAGTATTGGCAGAAGAGCGGGCAGCTAAAGCTGTTTTGATTTTTAACAGCTCTGTTTTTAACAGGTTGGTAAATTCAAAATCAAAAGAATGATTTGTTGTAACATCAAAAGTTTCGCCAAACCATAACTGCCCGGATTCAATAAGGTTTTTGTAATCTTTTTCGTAATGGACATAATCTGTAAAACTTGTTACAGTTTCATTAATTGGTTGTGTAGAGCTGCTTAGTGTCGTTATTTCTTCGTTAGGATTATTATTTGATGTTAAAAAAAAGTAATTATAATCAGAATAGATATGTCTTGTGCAGGAATAGAAATTTTCTGTTTCATTATAGCTCCATTTGTCAGGCCCTTTAGCGTAAAATAAGATATAGTCATTATTATTAAAAATCCCGTCGCTGCCTTTTTCAAAATGGATAGCATTCAATAATAAATCGTCCTGACAATCTTCAGTATTCGAAAGGGGTAACATACCTTCAGAGTTTCCATAAATCTTTAATTTTGCAGGGTTGTCAATACCCATTTCTATTAATTCATTATAAGTTAATTTATAAATCCCGTCTTCTTTAATTCTTATTTTCACCCATGTTCCGTTTTTAAGAACAGATTGATTATTAAAGGTTTTCGCTTGTTTTGTAACTGCTTTTTCGGAAGGGCTTCCACTTATTATTTCTATTTCAAAAGAAGCCAGTTTCTCTATTTGGTTGTTGACAGCATTTCTTCTTAATGGTAGTAAATTGAATTGTAAATAATGTTGATTTCTCGATGTTTTTACTTCAGATGTATACAATAGATTTTCTGGGATAGAATCTGGATATTGTAAAAAGGACAATTCTAAACTTGATAAAGGTTCATATTGTAAATTTGTAATTCTGATCTTTGCATTTAATGAATTTACTTTTATAAGCTCAAAATAATAAGGAAGAAGGGTGTTATGATTATAATAATGGGCATTTTCGAAAAAAAGAAATTTTTTTGTATCAAGACTTTTTCGGGAAATATCGAAATATTCAGAAATTTTTTGTGGTTCTTTCCAGTCAATGGACCTTTCTATAGGTATACTTTGTGCTTTTGATGTAAAATACACAAAAAATAAAAGGCAGAATACAAGTGTTCTTTTCATTAGACTTTATTATTTTTATGCAAATAAACAAAACTTTATTAACTTGATTAGACATAAAGTTTATGATTAATCAGGTTAAATACGATTAATATTTAATATCAGTATTAAACTTATTACGAAATATAAGATTTATTTAATCGTTAATATCAAAATATAATAAATTTTAAACGACAATTTTATAATCAATATTGTTGAAAGCAAATGAATAAAGGCTAAATGAAGAAGGTATTAGGTATATTTCTGTTCATTTTGATTTGTATAACCGGTTTTTCACAAGATGTAGAGTTTTCGCAATATTATGCCAATCCGCTTTATCTAAATCCTGCTTTTGCCGGCTCAGAAGAGTATACGCGTGTTGCATTGAATTACCGTACATTATTACCTGTTTCGTATGGAGATTATAATACCTATAGTGCCTCAATTGATAAATATATTGAAGGAATAAGTGGTGGGATTGGTTTCCAGGTTATGAACGACCGGCAGGCTCAAGGTGCAATAAACGAACTGGGATTAAATTTTATTTATGCTTATCATTTTAAAATTAATAAAAGATGGAATGTTAATGCCGGTTTAAAAATAGGATATCAGATTAATTCTGTTGATGCACGTAACCTTACCATGCCAGATATGATTGAAGATGATGGCAGTGAAGTGCCTGGTTCGGAAGCAGGGATATTTAAACAATCGATGTTTTTTGATTTTTCAGCTGGCATTTTAAGTTGGTACAACAACTATTATGTTGGTTTTTCTGTCGATCATCTTTCTAAGCCTGTAATTTCGTTAGGATCTGATGATCCGGGTATTATTGGCAGAAAATACACTCTGCATGGAGGGCTGGAGATTCCTTTTTATAATAGTTTACACAGGATACATATGACATTGTCACCTAATGTTATTATACAGCAACAAAATTCATCGTCAAAAATAAATTTGGGGCTTTATTTAAATAAAGATAATTTTACTTCCGGATTATGGTTAAAAACAAACACAAATTTAAATTTTTCCGGTGCTGTTTTAATGCTTGGCTATTATACTGATATCGCCTTGTTTGCATATAGTTACGATGTTCCTTTTTATTTAAATGGCCTCGACGGAATAATTTCTGGTGCTCATGAGGTAACTTTTTTGTACTTTTTTAAGTATAAAAACAAGAAGAAAAAAATTAAGGCAATAAAATGTCCTAATTTTTAGTTATATTTGTGTTAAAATCTTATTTTGCGAAATTAAAAATTATTATATTTGACTAAAAAATCATATTACCATGAATGTAAGATTAAACATTTTCCCTTTAGTATTTATTGGTCTTTTAATTTTTGCCGGTTGTAGCCTTGTAGGTGGAGGCGGCCAAGACGAATCACCCACAACTGGTTGGGCATATAATGATCCTGATGTAGGAGGTTTTGAAGTTAAAACCGGTTATGAACAGGAACCCGGGCCAGGTTTGGTAAAAATTGAAGGAGGTACATATACTATGGGACAAACTGCCCAGGATGTTACCTACGACTGGAATAATGTTCAACGAAGAGTAACTGTCTCTTCCTTTTTTATGGATCAGACAGAAGTAAGAAATGTAGACTACAGAGAGTATTTGCATTGGATTCAAAGGGTATTTATCGACTATCCTGAAGTTTATAGAAATGCATTACCCGATACATTAGTATGGCGGAGTGCTTTGGCATACAACGAACCGTATGTTCAATATTATTTCCGTCACCCTGCATACAACAATTATCCTGTTGTAGGTGTTAATTGGCTTCAAGCCAATGATTATTGTGTTTGGCGTACTGACCGGGTAAATGAAATGCGTTTGATTAGAGAAGGTATTCTTGAACCCGACCCAAATCAAGTGGGTAGGGAAAATTTTAATACCGAAGCATATTTAGCCGGACAATATGAAGGATTAGTACGAGAGAATCTTCCATCACTTGATCCTAACCAGGAAAGCAGAATTGTTAGCATGGAAGATGGTATTTTATTACCACGTTACAGGCTTCCAACTGAAGCAGAATGGGAATATGCTGCTGTAGCACTTATTGGTAATACTTATGACGAGCGCATATATGAAAGAAGAATGTTTCCGTGGGATGGCCATAATGTTAGATATCCCGAAGGGAAAAAGCAAGGTAGGATGCTGGCTAACTTTAAACGTGGACGTGGTGATATGATGGGTACCGCAGGCGATTTAAATGATAATGGATCAATAACTGTTCCAGTAACATCTTACTGGCCAAATGATTATGGCTTGTACTGTATGGCTGGAAATGTTAACGAGTGGGTTCATGATGTTTACAGGCCACTTTCTTTTGAAGATGTTGATGATTTTAACCCATTCAGAGGGAACGTATTTGAAACTTTAGTAAGAAATGAAGATGGCAGTATCGCTCAAAAAGACAGTTTGGGTAGGTTGAAGAAAACGCCTATTACTGAAGAAGAAGCTGCCATGAGAGATAATTATAATAAAGCGGACTATAGAAACTACAGAGATGGTGATTTACAATCTCGTGTTGATTTTGAAAACCAGGAAGCTGCCAGAGGAGCTGCTTCTACAAGTGAAATGTATTCTAAAGAAGAAGGAGACTGGACTTCTTTAATTACTGATAAAGTGAGAGTTTATAAAGGAGGTTCATGGAGAGATCGTGTATATTGGTTAAATCCAGCTACAAGAAGATTCCTTGACCAGGAAAAAGCAAAAGATGATCTGGGATTCAGATGTGCAATGACTAATGTAGGAAGTCCCGGTGGATTAAATTAGAGAATGTAAAATCTTTAAATAATTTTTTAAAAAACCTCATTTTTTTGATGAGGTTTTTTATTTAGTAACCATGACAATTGAAGCCTTATATAAGTTATTTTTAGAATATCCGCAAATAACTACTGATAGCAGAGTTGTTTCAAAAGACGGATTGTTTTTTGCCTTAAAAGGCGAAAATTTTGATGGAAATATTTTTGCACAAAAAGCTATTGAAAATGGATGTGCTTATGCAATTATTGATAATCCTGACTATAAGAAAGGAGACCAATTTATAGTAGTACAAAACGTGCTTTCTTCATTACAACAATTAGCATATCATCATAGAAAACAAATGAATTTACCCGTAATTGGTATTACGGGTTCAAACGGTAAAACCACAACAAAAGAACTTTTAGCATCTATTTTATCACATAAATTTAATATTTCTTATACCCAGGGGAATTTAAACAATCATATTGGTGTTCCCTTAACCATTCTTTCTTTTAATAAAGATACTGAGTTAGGAATTGTAGAAATGGGTGCAAATCATACGGGTGAAATTAAAGATTTATGTGAAATATCATGCCCTGATTATGGAATAATTACCAATATCGGAAGAGCTCACCTTGAAGGGTTTGGATCATTTGAAAATATTATTAAAGCCAAGAGTGAACTTTACGATTACCTGGCTCAGACCAATGGTAAAGTTTTTTACAATGCTAATGATAAACTACTATCCAGCTTAGTATCCGAAAAAAGGATAGATTCAATTACGTACGGTAATAAAGAAATATCCAAGGCTTACGGGGAAGTTATAAAAGACGGTATTTTTTTCAAACTAAAAGCTGTTGTTGAAGAGAAATCATATACCATCGAAACAAGGCTTGTTGGTGATTATAATCTGGATAATATTATAGCCGCATTAGCAATTGGCCATTATTTTAAAATAGACGAGAATTTAATGGTTAAGGCCATAGAAAACTATAAACCCGAAAATAACAGGTCTCAATTTATAAAAACAGATTACAACCAAATATTTTTGGATGCTTACAATGCAAATCCAACCAGTGTAAAAGCTGCCATTAATAATTTTGAACAGTTAGATTTGCCCAAAAAAAGTTTAATACTGGGCGATATGTTTGAGTTGGGCGATGATGCAATTAACGATCATTATGATGTGATTAAAATAGTTGAGAATAAGAACTACGATCAAATAATTTTGGTAGGCGAAATATTTGCCGGGCTTAAACTCAATAATAGTATGATGCAATTTAAAAATGTTGTTTTATTAAAAGAATGGTTGAACAAAAATCCGATTAAACAGTCGAATATATTAATTAAAGGTTCAAGGGGAAATCAACTGGAAAGGATTGTAGAATTTTTATAACAATGATATTATTATGGGAAATAAAATTATGGACCCTATTGTTGGGAAATTAATGGGTTTGAGATATAAATCGCATCCGTGGCACGGAGTAGAAATTGGTAAAGAAGCACCTGAAGTATTGACTTGTTATATTGAAATGGTGCCTACCGATACTGTAAAATATGAAGTAGATAAAGTAAGTGGCTATTTAAAATTAGACAGACCACAAAAATATTCCAATGTAGTGCCTGCACTGTATGGTTTTATTCCACAAACTTTTAGTGGCGATCGAGTTGCTGCTTTTTGCGCTGAAAAAACAGGCAATAGTAAAATATTAGGCGACAAAGATCCGATTGATATCTGTATTTTAACCGAAAAAGAAATTACACACGGAGATATCTTAGTTAGAGCCAGGCCAATTGGTGGTTTTAGAATGATTGACGGTGAGGAGGCAGACGATAAAATAATTGCCGTATTAAATAACGACGCTGTATATGGCGAATATAAGGATATTGCCGATTGTCCCGAACTGGTGCTTGATCGGTTAAAACATTATTTTCTTACCTATAAAGATCTGCCAGGCAATAAGGCTAATACAGAAATTACCCATACCTATAACATTGATGAAGCCCATGAAGTTATAAAACGCTCGATGGAAGATTATAATGAGCGGTTTAATAACCTTGAAAATATGCTATCGATTTAGCTTTTTTAACTGGGTGAAAAATCTCTTTTTACGAAAAAAATAATTAAAAACAATACTACCTTGAAACATCTCTGGGTGTTTTTTAACCGTTTTGTTTAATAGTAACATTTTTCGTTTTGAACGTATTTTTTTAAGCGATTGATAAAAATGAACATGAGCTTTTAAAACGGCATTAAAATTTCGAAAAGAGAGTTTAACCAAAAATATAAATGCTGAAAGCACATCTAAAATCATCCTGACAAAAATTGTGGAAATCACCCTGCTTTTGGGAAGATTCTTATATAAGAGGAATAAATTATTTCGGTAATTAAGATAAAGTTTAAATGGGCTTACTGGTAATGTTCCACCTCCTACATGATATACTTCTGATTTAGGTTGAACAAAGATTTTATATCCGGAATTTTTAAATCTCCAGCAAAGGTCAATTTCTTCCATGTGGGCAAAAAAATCATCATCAAAACCTCCCAACTGATGAAATAGATCTGCTCTTACAACTATACATGCTCCGGTTGCCCAGAACACTTCTCTTAAATCATTATATTGCCCGGTATCTTTTTCCAGGGTATCAAGTATACGGCCTCGGCAAAATGGGTAACCAAACTGATCGATAAATCCGCCCGATGCCCCTGCATACTCAAAAAAACTTTTTTGATGATAAGCTTTAATCTTTGGCTGGCAGGCGGCAATTTTATCGTCAGAATCCATTAATTCAATTAGAGGAGCCAGCCAGTTTTCTGTAACCTCAACATCCGAGTTGACTAAAACATAATATTTAGCTTTGATTTGCTGCAAAACCCGGTTATAACCTCCTGTAAAACCATAATTTTTATCCAGTTGCAATATCTTTAATTCAGAATAGTTTTCATTTAAAAACTTGATCGAATCGTCAGTTGAATAATTATCGGCAATTATTATTTCAGTATCCCGGTTATTAGAATATTTGGTTAATGCAGGCAGAAATTGCTCTAAATATTTTTTCCCATTCCAGTTTAGGATAACAACCGCTGTATTTAGCATTTAAAAAGGATTTTAGTGAATAGGTGTTTCAGGTTCTCTCTTATGTTTCCATCGCTTATGCGACCAAAGCCAGTATTCGGGTTTTTCTTTAATATATTTTTCAAGCAACCTTAAGTGCGTTTCGGTTATTTCACCTTCTTTACAATTTTTGGGTTCATCAAAAAGTAACGTTGGTATTAACAAATATTTTCCTCGTTTAATTTTATCTACATGAGTATATACAACAGCAGCGTTTAATTTTTGAGCAATTTTTTCGGGCCCTAAAAAAACAGGTGTTTCCTGATTTAAAAAAGTAGTCCAGTAATTTCCACTATTAAGTGGTGGGCGCTGATCGGCAATAAGCCCTAAAATGGTAAGTTTATTATTGTTGTTGTATTTCAGTACTGTTCGGTATGCATCTTTCATTGTTACCGGAACTTCGCCAAGTTTAGCTCTCATTTTGTAAAATTCGTAATCAAAATACTTGTTGTTTAAAGGTTTGTAAACACAAAGCGTAGTGTGAGGTGAGAAAAAAGGTAATGTAATAAAAATTTCCCAATTCCCGTAGTGGGCAGTAATTCCAACAATACTTCTTCCTTTATTATATAAGTCTTCAAGGAGCTCATGATTTTCAAATTCAACCATTTTGCGTATTCTTTCCGGTTTCATTTTTATCAGGGCTATATTTTCAACAAAAATATCGCTCAGGTGATGAAAAAATTTTTTCCGGATAGATTTAATTTCCTGATCTGTCTTTTCAGGGAATGAATTTTTTAAATTTTTGTAAACTACTTTTTTCCGGTATCCAATAATATAATAGAGAGAAACAAAAATGATATCGGCAATACCATATAAAATAAAACGGGGAGCTCTGCTTAGCAGCCAGCTGATTACCTGAAATAGATATGCTCCAATTCTTTTCACTTTTTATTTGATCATGTACTGTTTTACTATTGCCAGAAAATTATCGAAAACGCCATGGTTTGCAGCAACAATTTCTTTACCAAAAATGTAATTGTTTTTACCTTTAAAATCAGAAACCTTTCCTCCGGCTTGTTTAACAATAAATGCTCCTGCAGCTACATCCCATGGACTCAGGCTGTATTCGTAAAATGCTTCGAACCGGCCACAGGCAACATAAGCCAAGTCGGTTGCAGCAGAACCTAGTCTTCTTACTCCATGAGTATCTTTCATAAAAAATTCTAACGACTCTAAAAAAGGTTTCATTCTTTTAAAGTCGTAATAAGGAAAACCTGTAGCTACCAGGCTGTCTTTAATATTGGATTGTGTTGACACATGTATCTCTTTTCCGTTTAAATATGCAGGGCTGTCTTTCCATGCATAAAAACATTCATCTAACCCAAACTCATAAACAATTCCAAGGATAATCTCATCTTTTTCCATTAAGGCAATGCTAATGGCAAAAGGTGTAATGCCATGGATAAAGTTTGTTGTCCCGTCCAGCGGGTCAATAATCCAGTTGAAGTTTTCTCCCCTGGTGGTTGTGGTTTGTTCTTCGACAATATATCCAGCCTCGGGCAAAATCACATTTAACCCTTCTACAAGCCTTTGTTCAGAAGTTTTATCTACATAAGTCACAAAATCATGTAAACCTTTTTCTTCAAAACGGATTTTGGAATTATTTTTCTTTTCGTTAAGTATAAATTGCCCTGTATTTCGGGTTAATTCAATAACTTGTTGGCAAATTTTCTCAAGATTCATAACCTTTTTTATTTTCAAAGATAATAAACCAAATGATCAACAACTATTATATTAACATTTTTTAAAGCATTTCTGCTTTTACATTCCCTTTTTCTGATAAGCCAATTAGCTTAACCGGTTTTATTTCACCAATAAGTGAGCGGTTAAAAGGGATTTCTACTTTGATATAATTCTCAGTAAATCCGAATATTAATCCATCTTTTTTATTTGATTCAAAAAGCACATTGGCTTTTTTACCTAAGTTTTTTTGATAAAAGGATTTTTGTTTTTCTTCAGCCAGTTGTTGCACTTTTTTACTTCTTTGATGAATGATTTTATGTGGAACTTTATTACTGAATGATGCTGACTTAGTATTTGGACGTTCAGAATATGAAAAGACATGATAAAACGAAGCATCAATTTTTTTGAGAAATTGAAAAGTGTCTTTAAAATAATCTTCTGTTTCGCCCGGGAAACCTACAATTACATCTACACCAATAAATGCATCGGGCATTAATTGCTTAATTTTTTCGATACGGGATTGAAATAATTCCCGGTTGTATCGTCGTTGCATTTTTGCTAAGACTTTATTACATCCCGATTGAAGCGGAATATGAAAATGATTTAATATTTTCTGTGAATTGGATACAAATTCAATAATTTCATCTTTTAATAGGTTTGGTTCAATGGATGAAATTCTGATTCGCTCAATTCCTTCAACTTTTTCAAGCGCATTGATAAGGTCGAAAAATGTTTCGCCTGTTGATTTCCCGAAATCACCAATATTTACTCCGGTTAATATTATTTCTTTAATTCCTGAATCTGCAATTTTTTGGGCTTCAATTATTAACTCCGATATTTTTTTATTCCGGCTTTTACCTCTGGCTAATGGAATTGTACAGTACGAACAAGAATAGTCGCATCCATCCTGAACTTTTAAAAATGACCTTGTTCGGCCGGCTTCAGAGTGAGACGAATCAAAGCGGTTAACCTCATCAATCTCACAAGAATAAACTTGAGGGGTTGTATTTTTACTTAAATCATCAATATAATTTAAAATATTGAATTTTTCATTGGTGCCGAGCACCAAATCAACACCTAGATTCGAAGCAATTTCTTCAGGTTTTAATTGAGCATAGCAGCCCACAACAGCAATAAATGCATTAGGATTTTTATGTTGGATTTTTTTTATGGCCTGTTTACATTTCTTGTCGGCCTGGCTGGTTACCGAACAGGTATTGATGACATAAATATCTGCATCGGAATTGAAATTCACAACATCAAAACCATTTTCTTCAAATGATCTAGAGATGGTGGATGTTTCCGAAAAATTTAATTTGCAACCGAGTGTGTGAAATGCAACTGTTCTCCCTTTTTCCTCTTTTATTCCCATTTTTTTACCCAACTTTTTCCAGGGTGCAAAGTTAAGTCAATTAATTTAATTATTTTCTTTTCGGTACTCATCATATAATTGACGAATGATACCATCGGCAATACCTACTTTTGGAACAATTATCTCTTTAGCACCCGACCATTTTACAATTTTAAATAGTAATTCGGATGCAGGAATAATAACATCAGCCCTGTCGGGATTCAGTCCAAGGATTTTTATGCGGTCTTCGTAGCTGTAGCTTTTAATTTCGGTGTAAACTTTTTTCAATGTTTTAACTGGGAGTGGTTTGTTTTCTTTTTTTCGTGATATTTTTAGCAACTTGTTTATATTACCTCCAGAACCAATAATTTTTAAATTAGGAAATGAGTCACGAATTTCTTTTAACCATGCGTTTAAATAAGCAAATTCTTTTTCTTCTACCAGTTCATTTAAAAGTCTGATAGTACCAATATTAAAAGAGTGCGAATTCATTACCTGTCCGTTAAAAAACAGTGTTGTTTCAGTACTTCCACCGCCGATATCTACATACAAGTATGGGAAGTTATTATCCAGCATTTCCACAATACGATTGTTATATATTATTTCGGCTTCGGTTTTTCCATCGATAATTTCTATATTGATCCCTGCTTTTTTTCGAATTAATTCAACCAGTTGTTTCCCATTTTTTGCCTCTCGCATAGCAGAAGTCGCACATGCTCTGTAACGAATCACATCATGAACTTTCATAAGATGTTTAAAGGCAATCATGGCATCCAATAATTTTTCTTTCCGGTTATTGCCAATCTTTCCGTTGGTAAAAACATCGGCGCCAAGTCTTATAGGCACCCTTGTAATGGATGATTTTTTAAATGTTACGGCACCTCCATTTTCAATAATATTGGAAAATAACAGCCGCATGGCATTGGTCCCGATATCTATGGCTGCAAATTTAAGTAGTTTCAAAATTTTTCTTTTAAGTTAAATTTTTTGGAAAATCGAAAAAGTAATCAACTAAATTTTGTTTATCAATTTTAGCCCATTCGTTTGCTTCAAATTTTAACCAAACAATTCCTGTTGTTGGAATATTATCAATCGAATGATTTAAAAAGTGATTGGCTAAATCGGTAAACGTGGGATTATGTCCAAATAGCATTAACGACTCAAATAGATTATGAACGTGCTTAATTAAATTTAGCATGGTTTTTTTGTCGGCAAAATAAATATCCTCATTGATGTCGATATTTTGATATGGATATCTTAATACCCTGGCAAAAATAGTTGAAGTGTGCAATGCCCTGTTGGCAGGGCTGGTAATAATTTTTTCAGGATTAAGATTTTTGGCCAAAAGTCTTTCAGCCATTAAATATCCATCGTTAACTCCTCTTTCTTTTAACGGGCGGTCAATATCTGAAATATTGCCGAGGTCCCATGATGATTTTCCATGCCTGACGATAAAAAGTTGTTTGTACATATTATAAAAGCATTATAAAATATCACTTGCCAGTTCGGCTAAATAACTTCTTTCACCTTTAACAAGATTTACATGAGCAAAAATATCCTGTCCTTTCATTCTGTCTGCCAAATAGCTTAATCCATTCGATTTCATATCCAGGTATGGAGAATCAATTTGCTGAATATCGCCAGTAAATATCATTTTAGTGCCTTCGCCTGCACGGGTAATTATTGTTTTTACCTCGTGCGGAGTAAGGTTTTGTGCCTCATCAACAATAAAAAACGAATTGGATAAGCTTCTTCCTCGAATATAGGCTAATGGGCTAATAACTAACTTTTCGGTTTTTTGCATCTCTTCAATGGTTAAATATTCTTTGCTTTGCGATTTAAACTGATTTTTTATCACCGAAAGGTTGTCGAACAGCGGTTGCATATACGGAAGAATTTTTTCCTGCACATCGCCAGGTAAAAAACCTAAGTCTCTATTGGCTAAAGGAACGATAGGCCTTGCCAAAAGTATTTGGTTAAACTTTTTTTCCTGGTGCAAAGCAGCAGCCAGGGCAAGTAGTGTTTTTCCGGTTCCTGCTTTTCCTGTAAGAGCAATAAGTTGAATTTCGGGGCGTGTTAATGCATCTAACGAAAATGTTTGTTCTGCATTCCGCGGATCAATGCCGTATGTTCTTTGTTTTTCTACCCGTTGTAAAATCTTATTAAAAGGATCGTAATGGGCCAAAGCCGATGATTTTTGTCCTTTTAAAATAAAGTACTGATGAGGTAACGGATCAAGCTCAAATTCTTCAATACTCACTCCTTCATGCAATTCGTAAAGTTTAGATATCAATTGATCGTTTATATTTTCTACTGTTTCAATATCTTTATGAATCCTTTCGATATCTCTAATCTGGTCATTTTTATAATCTTGTGCTAAGATACCCAGCGATTTGGCTTTCATTCTGAGGTTAATATCCTTGCTGACAAGAATTACCTCTGCAGTTTTATTTTTATTTTTTATATCTTCGGTAATAGCCAATATTCGGTGATCAGGTGTTGGCTCAGGAAATGATGTTTGTAATTTATCTGAAAAAGGTTTTCCTGTCTCAATCGATAATTTTCCTAATCCTTTGCCTAGTGATATTCCTCCATTAAATAAATTATCACCTGAAATTTTATCCAGCTCGCGGGTAAATTCACGGGCATTAAAATTAATTTGATTTTCACCTTTTTTAAGGTGGTCTAACTCTTCTAAAACCACAATGGGTAAAACCACATTATTTTCTTGAAATTTATATAAACAGTTAAAATCGTGAAGGATAACATTCGTATCTATAATAAAAATTTTTTTCTTTTTTTTCATAATTGTTTGTATTTAAATGTTAAGGCAATGTAGTAATTTTTTATTTTTTTAAATCATTATCGATTTTATTTTTGTATAAATTTATTAACAAAACTATAGCTATGGAAATTATTAAAGGTATTTTAACCCGTCGGAGCATAAGAAAATATTCAGACAAGAAAATTACCAAAGAACAAATTTATGAACTGGTAAAAGCTGGAATGCATGCTCCATCAGCACGAAATCAGCAACCCTGGCATTATATTATTATTGATGACAGTAAGTTATTAAACACGATAAGTGATATACATCCTTATGCAAAAATGTTGCCCCAGGCAAAATGGGCAATCATTGTTTGTGGCGATGAAAATCTGGAGTTGAGCAAAGGATATTGGGTTGTAGATTGCTCGGCAGCAACACAAAATATATTACTTGCAGCACATGGGTTGGGATTAGGTGCTGTTTGGTTAGGGCTACATCCGCGTGAAGAGCGGAAAAATGCAATTAAAGATTTGTTTCATTTACCAGCGAATATTCAGCCATTATCTCTTATTTCCATTGGTTATCCTGTTGAAGAAAAAGATCAACCCGAAAGATTTAAAATGGAAAGAATCCATCATAACCAATGGTAAATTTGATTACTTTTGAGCCGAAAAGTTGTTGTTGATATGACATATAATGAAACATTGGAGTGGCTTTTTAACCAACTCCCTATCTACCAAAGAGAAGGGAAAGCTGCTTATAAAGACAACCTGGATAATACCCTGGCGCTGGATGCTTATTTTCATCATCCGCATAAAAAATTTAGATCGATACATATTGCAGGTACCAATGGTAAAGGTTCTGTTTCGCATATGCTTGCTTCTGTTTTGCAGCAAGCAGGATATAAAGTGGGATTATATACCTCGCCACATTTAAAAGATTTTAGAGAGCGGATAAAGATTAATGGCGAAATGATTTTAGAAAACCATGTGGTTGATTTTATTGAACATCATCAGCCCATTTTTGAAAAAATCCAACCATCTTTTTTTGAAATGACGGTTGCCCTTGCTTTTGATTTTTTTGCACAAAGAGATATTGATATTGCTGTTGTAGAGGTCGGTATGGGAGGAAGGTTGGATTCCACTAATATTATTCAGCCGGAATTGTCTGTAATCACTAATATTGGATTAGACCATATGCAATTTTTAGGCGATACCCTTGAAAAGATTGCCAAAGAAAAGGCTGGTATTATTAAAGAAAAAACGCCGGTAATTGTTGGTGAAACACACTCAGGAACCCAAGAAATGTTTACTGAAATCGCGAAGCAAAAAAATGCGGAGATACAATTTGCCGATCAAAAATATTTTATCAATTACGCGATGCAATCGGTTGATTTTAAACAGGTATTTAATATTGAAGACGCGTATGGTAAAATAGCATTTCGTAATCTGACTTTAGATTTGCTGGGTGCTTATCAACAAAAAAATCTGTTGACTGCATTAACGGTTATAAAAAAACTTCAAAACTTAGCAATTAATATCAGGGAAACGTATCTTTATCAAGGTTTGTCTAATGTGATAAAAAATACAGGGTTGCTTGGGCGATGGCAGGTGTTAAATCATCATCCTTTAACCATTGCCGATACCGGCCATAATATTGAAGGGTTGACCTATACAATAGATCAAATAAAACAGACACCGCATAAACGGTTGCATTTTGTTTTTGGTGTGGTTAATGATAAAAATATTGATACAATATTGAAAATATTACCCAAAAATGCTGTCTATTATTTTACCAGGGCAAATATACCCAGGGCATTGGATGAAAATGTGCTGGCAGAAAAAGCAAAATCAGCTGGTTTTACCGGAGATACTTATCCGGGTGTTCAAATTGCTTTACAAAATGCGAAAAAAAATGCATCGGATAATGATTTGATTTTCATAGGCGGTAGTACATTTGTGGTAGCTGAGGCCATATAATATTTTGAAAAAAAGCACAAAATATTTTTGTAGATAAAAAAAGAGATTTATATTTGCAATCGTTTTTGAAAACAAAGCGAGTTCTTAAAAATAAAAGGGAGATTAGCTCAGCTGGTTCAGAGCATCCCGACTA
>CAZSIC010000057.1:17376-20630 GCA_964606845.1 uncultured Bacteroidales bacterium | reverse complement strand
GCAATATTTACTTGTTTTCTTATTTCCTCTTCAAAAATATCTTCGGAGTTACGAACATAACCGCCCGTGTCAATTACCGAGAATTCTTTACCAGCCCATTCGGCTTTACCGTACAACCTGTCGCGGGTAACACCGCTGGTTTCGTCAACAATGGCTTGTTTGGTTTCTGTTAACCGGTTAAATAAGGTTGATTTACCCACATTGGGTCTTCCTACAATTGCAACAATCATTTCCTAAAGGGTATTAATATATTAATTTTTCTATAATCTTATCCAGCTTTTCAATAATCTCTTCAGCTTCTTTTATTAGCTGATTTCTCTGGTTTTCCAGATTTTTTTCTTTGAGCTCATCCAGGCTTTTTAATCGTTCTAATGCCTTGATGGCATTGTTGTGGCATTCTCTTAAGTTATTGGCAAAATCGTCGTTTTCTTTCGAGTCCAATGCAGCAATAAATTTAATAGAAACTGCTCCGGCACAATACTTTAACTCATTAGAATCTACCTTAGGGTTATTCTTTTCCAGGCTTTTTACAAAACCAATACCCTGTATAGCAAAATTGTATGTTTTAACTTCTAGCTCTTGCATTTTTTTTATTAATTATTGTATCCAAAATCTTTCAAATTTCTTTCTTTATCTCTCCAGTCTTTACTTACTTTTACAAAAAGTTCGAGAAATACCTTTTTTCCAAAAAAATCTTCAATATCCTCGCGGGCCTCGGTACCTGTTTTTTTCAATGCCTGACCTTTATGGCCGATTATGATCCCTTTTTGCGAAGGGCGGATTACATTTATCGTGGCATTTATTCGTAGAAGTTTTTCGGTTTCTTTAAACTCTTCCACTTCTACTTCAACCGAGTAAGGGATTTCTTTTTGGTAATTATTTAGAATCTTTTCGCGAATGATTTCCGAAACAAAAAAACGTTCAGGTTTGTCGGTTAACGAATCTTTAGGATAATAAGCAGGCCCTTCGGGCAACAACTCCATGATACGTTTAAAAACCTGGTCTAAATTGAAATTGTTTACAGCCGATACCGGAACGATTTCTGCCTCCGGTAATATTGTTTTCCATTTATCAACCAAAATTTCAAGTTCTGATTGGTTGGAAAGGTCAATTTTATTAATCAGGAGTAATACCGGAACATTGGTATGAGATAATTTATCAATGTATTGTTGGTTTTTATCCATCTTTTCTACAACATCCGTAAGGTAGAGGATAATATCCGCATCTTCGAAAGCACTGCCTACAAAACGCATCATTTTTTCCTGCAATTTGTAGTTTGGTTTTAATATGCCCGGTGTATCGGAGTAAATAATCTGGTAATCGTCGCTGTTTACAATGCCTAATATTCTGTGGCGCGTGGTTTGCGCTTTAGGAGTAATAATCGATAATTTTTCTCCTACCATCTGGTTCATGATGGTTGATTTTCCTACGTTCGGATTTCCAATAATATTTACAAATCCTGATTTGTGCGGCATAAAAGTAAGCTTAAATTTGGGTACAAAGATAAGAGAATTTTTTTGCTTTGTAATCTATATTATATCTGTGTTTTATACAGTTGTTTTTTTCTTTAATTAATTGTAAATTTATTTTTACTAAAAAATCATGATATGAATCGGACTGAAAAAAGTTGCATCAAATCGAAATTAAGTTACACTTTATTAATTTCGTTATTCATTTTATTTGCCGCCGGCAGTATCAACCAGGCTAAAGGTGATGAGCCGCTTGCAGTGGTATCTCCAATTAAAATGAATGTATTATACCTTGGAGTAAATAACCCTGTACACGTAGCTGTATCAGGTTATACAAGCTCTCAATTAGATGTTACAGTTGAAGAAGGTAAAGGAAGTATTTTAGGGGAAAATGGAGAGTATATTGTTATGCCAAAACGCACGGGAACCCTTAAAATAAATGTGAGTGCGGATGGTGAATTTATTCAATCTTTTACTTTTAGAGTTAAAGCACTAACTGATCCGGTTGCCAGAGTTGCTAAAAAGAGTGGTGGCAGAATCTCTAAAAATAAATTATTGGCCCAGGATGAAGTGCAGGCTTTTATGCCTAATTTTGATTTTGATCTGGAGTTTAGAATAGTAGGTTTTACTGTTTCAGTAGTCGGCAAAGACAATAGACATATTTCTGCAGAATCGAAGAGTAATAAAATTACAGATGAACAAAAGGCTATAATGAATAGTCTTTCTTTAGGTTCCATCGTTAATTTTGAAAATATTAGCGCAATAGGGCCTGACGGCGCGAAAAGGGAGCTTACACCAATTGTTTTTAAGATCGTAGAATAAAATAGATTTATTTTATCCAGTTTTTTAGAATCCTATAGTTAAACTTAGCTTATAAGCAAAATTGTCGGCTGTTTTTTCGAATGCATAAGGGCCATAGCGGTAAAAAATACCAAACCCATAGCCTAAAAACGATTGCGATAAAATGTTGTTGATCAATAACCCGCATTCATAATAACCCTTTTCGAATGATTTTACCATTGTAGAATATTGATTTTTATTACCGGAAAATTCTCCGATACCCAAATGATTGATTAAGGCAAATTTGGGTGCAAAATTTTCGCTTTTCAATAAAATGCTGCCAAAATCGTGTTTAATGAAAACAGAAAGAAACCGGTCAGCATAAAATTCATTCATTCGCATGGTTCCAAAACTGTTTTCTGTTTCCAGGCTTAACGGCTGGTAACTTCCATGGCCGTTATAAAGTTTGGTCAATGGAGTGTTTCCATCCAGCAATCCTCCGGTAATGGCAATCTTGCTTTCTCCTAAAGTTTTGGTTTTTATCGCTTGGGTGATTTTTGCCTCATACTTTGTATATTCAAATTCTCCTTTAAACCAGCGGGTCCCTTGAATGATGTTGGCATACAATACGGGATATTTTGTGCCCAGAGAATATTTTGCTTTTAACGTTTGCATATACTTTTCGTTATAAGCATAGCGGAGCTGTACACCAATTTCGTTAAATCCAAACTCGTTGTTAGCTGTTGTTGAAATATCTTCATTGGAATAATTACTGGTATTGGTAATAAAAGATTGATTAAAGAAAACGTTTGTTCTTAAATATTTAAAGCTTAGGAAACTGAATGATGCTTCATATTTTTCTTCCAAATCCATGGTTTCAATCATATACTTTCGGTAAATTGCTGAAGACGAATAGTCGGGTTGTTCTAGAAAACGGTAACCGCCTTTTTCTTTTACATCGTATGTGTAGGTTAGATGTAGTTTGCTCTCGGTTTTTTGATGTAA
>CAZSIC010000057.1:0-17366 GCA_964606845.1 uncultured Bacteroidales bacterium | reverse complement strand
AGCCGCCGCGGGCGTATCTCCGGCAGTGAGGTGACCTCGGTTTTTTGATGTAAATTAAGCGTTAAATCACCACCATATTTCCAAACTTTATCTTTAAAGCCATATCCAAAATAACCACCAATGGAAAAGTATGGTGAAATTTTATCATTAGTTATTAGGCCTAAACCAAACCTGTAACCTTCATGCCCGTTATAATCCATCAACTTATTTAACAGTAGGTCGAAGCATTTTATGGGAAGATTCCCATGCATCAATGCTTCAATACCGGAAATCTTTTGCTCCAGGTTAAAAGCCTGGCTTATGCTATCAATTACGCGGTACGTTTCTTTTTCAATCTCCTGTAAAGGTTGATCTCTTTCTGCATTCCAATAATTTTCAGGTTTGTTGGGAGCATTTTGGGCAACCTTTACCTCAATGTGGCTAAAATCTTTTTTGCTTAATTCAGGATTTATTTTTACATCTTTAATATACGAGGTTCCATGGGCAACCATATTGGATCCATCAACACCTGATGAGGCTATACCCTCTTCGAAGGTGATTTTTGTAATCAACTCTTTGGGAAACCAATGTTTATTATGAATGAATTGGTAGTTCTGTGTAATTTTTACTTTCATGCCCTGGTCTTTTTCTAAAGGTTGGGCTACTACCGACTGAATGGCGTATTTATTAGTATTAATGTGTAAAAACCCTTTTAGCCCATCGAATTTTTTTCTTTTTTGGGGTCGAAATGAAATAACAAAAATGCTATCTCCCTGATGGTTGTATAATGTATCCTGCAAAAGGAAAAAATATTTTTTGGTACTGTTTTTACTGATTGGGTTAAGGTAACGTTGATCCAGTATTTCAAAAAAATCATTGTAAAAAGAAAAGGCTTGTACCTGCGAAGCAATTAAGGAAAAGACAGGATCCTTAAATCCGGATACTTTTGAGGCTACAATTTTTTCGGAATATTGATCCGGGTGTAAAAATTTTTTTTTGTTTATGGTTTCAATAAATAAAAGATGATGTTTGGCAGGATTCACAACAGTCGATTCTTTAATGGTTGAGTCGGGTTTATCATCTTCATTTTCTTCAAAGGTAAAATACATTTTGTTATACGAAGTAAAAGCAAACGATCCCAGATTTTCCGGGTTGTTCATTTCTCTGTTTTGAATCACTTTTTCAATAATGCTGTGGGCAGGATTTTCTCCCGGAAGGATAACGATTTCTTCTAAATCGAAACTTTTCGGACGAAGCTCGATTGTAATGTCTTTTTCTGTTGTGTAATCAATAAGAACCGTGTCGGGGTAATATCCCAGGTAACGGAAGCACAACTTATGTCCAGCTTGGTTGTATTTGATAGTAAACTCACCATCAATATTGGTTGTAGTGCCTGTGTGTGTATTTTCAAACAATACATTTACAAAAGGAAGTGGTTTTTTGGTTTCGGAATCGATAACCCGCCCATGGATATTCTGTGAATAAATAGATTGACTCAATAATAATCCAAGGATAAAAAAAATAATCTTTTGATGCATTTGTAATGCTTTCTTTTCTTTTAATCCATACCTTTTTTAGTAGAGATGGTTAGCTAAAAATTACATTAATTAAAAGATTTTCTTTTCAGGTTGGAAACCTCCAGTGGAGTTAAAAATCTCCATTTCCCCCGGGGCAGATTTTTTTTGGTTAATCCGGCAAAGTATACTCTGTCTAATTTTTTGATTTTATATCCCAGCGATTCGAAAATACGGCGAACGATTCTGTTTTGTCCCGAATGTATTTCAATGCCAATTTGGGATTTGTCATCTTCTTCCACATAGCTTATGGCATCAGCTTCAATATAATCTTCGTCGAGCTTCATGCCTTCTACAATTTGCACCATGTGTTGTTTGGTAACATCTTTATCCAGCACTACATGATATATTTTTTTCTTTTTATACTTTGGATGTGTAAGTTGTTTGGTTAGCTCTCCGTCGTTGGTTAAAAGCATAACCCCGGTAGTGTTTTTATCCAGTCGGCCTACAGGGTAAACTCTCTCAGGACATGCATTTTTTACCAGGTCAATTACCGTTCTGCTGGCATGTTTATCTCTAACCGTTGAAATAACGTCTTTTGGTTTATTCAGTAAAATATATACCTTCTTTTCACGGCTTATTACCTCGCCTTTATAACGGACTACATCTTTGGGTAGAACTTTCGTACCCAGCTCGGTTATTTTTTCACCGTTAACGGTAATAAATCCTTTTTTTATTAATTCGTCGGCTTCGCGGCGCGAGCAAATCCCTGAATTTGCAATATGGCGGTTAAGTCTTATGGGTTCATTAAATCTTTTAGGCTTTTCACCGGTTTTCTTTTTAGATTGATTAAATGACTTTGATGATTTATCAAATTTTCTTCTGGTATTATTTGAATTTCTATTTTTTTTATTTTCCATGCCTTTTTCTAATGATTTAAATGTTAGGCGGTTTAATGCTTTTGCAAAGGTAATATAAATATCTGTCGTAATTATTATTTTAGGTTTAATATTGAGGGTTTTTATTTTTTATGGTTAAAATTTGTAAAAATAGCATTCAAATAAATGGAAATATCTATCTTTAATGGATTTTTTAAACGAGTGAAATAAAATAAAGTCTAAAGATTATGACCTTAATAAAATCAATATCAGGAATTCGTGGAACCATAGGCGGTAAATCAGGTGAGGGATTAAGCCCTCTCGATACCGTTAAGTTTGTTTCGGCATACGGACAATGGATTAAAAATAATCAATCATCTCCAAAATACAAAGTAGTAGTTGGCCGCGATGCACGTATTTCAGGCGAAATGGTTAATCATTTGGTTGTTGGTACGTTAATGGGCATGGGTATTGATGTTGTTAACATTGGACTTGCAACAACACCAACAACAGAAATAGCGGTTACTGAAGAAAATGCAAATGGAGGAATTATTTTAACGGCAAGTCATAATCCAAAACAGTGGAATGCCTTGAAATTATTGAATGAAAAGGGTGAATTTTTATCTTCCGAAGATGGCGTAGAGATATTAATTCTGGCAGATAATGAAGACTTTACTTATGCAGATGTTGATGAGCTGGGAAAACTTACTGAAAGGTCCGATTTGCTCGATATCCATATTCAAAAAATTATTGATTTACCCTTAGTGGATATCAAAGCGATTGAAAAAGCTGGTTTTGTTATAGCTGTTGATGCTGTGAATTCTGTTGGCGGAATAGCAATCCCAAAATTGTTAAAAGCATTGGGTGTAAAAGAAGTTATTGAATTATATTGCGATGCCACAGGCGAATTCCCTCATAATCCGGAACCTTTGCCCGAGCATTTAACAAAAATTTCAGAAGTTGTTAAAGAGAACAATGCCCACTTAGGTTTTGTGGTTGATCCGGATGTTGACCGGCTGGCCATTATTAACGAGGATGGAACCATGTTTGGCGAAGAATATACATTAGTTGCTGTTGCCGATTATATCTTACAAAACAAAAAAGGCAATACCGTTTCAAATTTATCTTCATCAAGAGCTTTACGCGATGTTACCGAAAAAAATGGAGCAAAATATTTTGCCTCAGCTGTGGGCGAAGTTAATGTGGTGCAAAGCATGAAAGAAAATAAGGCTGTAATTGGCGGTGAAGGAAATGGGGGTGTTATTTATCCAGATTTACATTACGGGCGTGATGCACTGGTTGGAATTGCATTATTTTTAACGCATTTGGCAAAAGCCGGAAAAACTTGTTCATCATTAAGAAAACAATATCCTCAATATACCATCGTAAAAAATAAGATGCAGTTAGTACCCGGGCTGGAAGTTGATAAGATATTACTTTCGGTAAAGAATAAATTTTCTCAACACCATATTATTACTATCGATGGCGTAAAAATAGAATATGAAAGTGGTTGGGTACATTTGAGAAAATCAAATACCGAACCTATTATAAGAATATATGCCGAAAGTTATGATGCTGAAAGTGCTAATAAACTGGCAAATGAAATAAAAATTGAAATACAAAAGATTATTTAAAATCAAATCATTATTAAATGAAACGCAAACATTATTTTTTAATTGCTATTTCGGTAATTGTAGTTATTGCAATTATTTATTTTAGCTCGGGTAAAGACCCACTTCAAAAACAACTGTCGGTAAAAGTTGAGAAAGGCGAATTTGAAATATTGGTAACCGTAACAGGAGAATTACAGGCCAAAAAATCAGTAGATATTATAGGCCCTTCAGAGTTAAGAAACAGTCGTAGCCTGAGGATTAGAAATATTAAAATTCAGGATTTAATACCCGAAGGAACAGTGGTTGACTCGGGCGATTACGTGGGTGAACTTGACAGGTCCGAAGTGGGTACCAATTTAAAGGATTTGGAAGATGAGTTGGAAACAGCCGAATCGCAATACTTAAAAACACAACTGGATACCACAATGCAATTGCGCGAATTACGCGATCAATTGGTTAATTTATATTTTGCGCTGGAAGAGAGACAAATTGTCCTGGATCAAAGTAAATTTGAACCACCGGCAACTATCCGGCAGGCCACCATAGACCTCGAGAAGGCACAACGGGCTTACGATCAGGCACGTGATAATTACAAATTGAAAGTGCAACAGGCAAAAGCCAATATGCGAGAGGCTGCCATTGAACTGGATAAATCACGACGTAAAGTACAGGAGCTAAAAGATGTGATCAATAAGTTTACCATTTTTGCACCTCAGGGCGGAATGGTTATTTATAAAAAAGAGTGGGGCGGACAAAAACGTAAAGTGGGATCTATGATCAATCCATGGGATTTAACAGTAGCTACCCTGCCCGACCTTTCGGCCATGTCGTCTAAAACATATGTTAACGAAATTGATATCAGCAAAATAAAAGAAGGACAAAAAGTTAGATTAGGAGTTGATGCCTTTCCCGAAAAAAAATATACCGGTAAAGTAGTCGATGTTGCTAATATTGGAGAACAATTACCCAATACCGATGCAAAAGTATTTGAAGTGCTTATTGATGTTGACCAGTCGGATAGCATTATGCGCCCGGCCATGACTACCAGTAACCAGATTATTACCGATGTTTATCAGGATGTACTTTTTATACCTCTCGAAGCTATGCATAACGAAGATAGTTTGTCATTTGTTTATACCACATCAAATAAAAAACAGGTTGTAGTACCCGGGAATTCAAATGAAAATTATATCATTATTGAACAGGGTTTAAAAGAAAGTGATGAGGTATATCTTTCGGTACCAGAAAATTTGGATAAGTATAAACTTGCCGGCGAAGAATTAATTCCAATATTGCAGGAACGAGAAAGGTTAAAACGTGAAAAAGAAGAGCAATCTGTTAAAGTAGAAGAAAAACCAAAGGTTCCTAAGCAGGGCAGACGACGAAATCAATAATATTAAGCAAAATGTTTAGAAGGTATTTTCATGATATAGAGATCGCTGTTGAGTCGTTGCTGGATAATAAGTTAAAATCTATTTTAACAGCACTCGGTATAATTTTTGGCACAGCAGCTGTGATTAGTATGTTGGCCATAGGAAGTGGCGCTCAACAAGAAATATTAGAACAGATAAAAATGGTGGGTGTAAATAATATTGTAATTACTCCTGTTGTTGATATTACCGGAGATGGTGAAAATGGCGAAAGTTCTGGTGGAGAAGGAGGTAGTGAAAACGGGAAAAAGAAAAAAGAAAAATTTTCTCCCGGATTAACCATGGACGATCTGGAAACCATAAAGAAAATTATCCCATCAGTAAATAAAATTACACCCGAAATTGTTGCTAACTCTTATGTTGTACAGGGAGGAAGAAGGGTTGCCGCTAAAGTTATTGGCGTTGATAACGATTACTTTGATGTGTATAATATCAATCTCGAAAAGGGGGTGTTTTTTAGTGATTCGCAAATAGAACAAGGGCTTCCGGTTTGTGTTATTGGAGCCAATATTAGCGCAAAAGTTTTTAGCGATGTTGACCCAGTCAATAAATACCTGAAATTTGGGCATGTTTGGTTAAAAGTGGTGGGTGTATTAGAAAAAACCGAAGTAAATCTTTCGGCTGCCGAAAATATGGGCGTAAATATTGTGAACGATAATGTATACATTCCTGTCCAAACCATGCTGCTTCGTTACAAAAACAGAGCTTTAATTAATTCCAGAAGCTTTCAGGGTGGTTCGGGTTTTTCAGGGGGTGGTTTCTTTTTCTCCTTTTCCGGGGGTCAGGAAGAAGCATCGTCCAACTATCATCAACTGGATAAAATTATTGTACAGGTTGAAGAAACCGAACAGCTTACCACTACCACCGAAATATTAAGCCGCATGCTTTACCGGAGGCATATGGATGTTAAAGATTACGAAATAACCGTACCTGAACTGTTGTTAAAACAGCAGCAGCGCACCAAAGATATTTTTAATATTGTACTGGGAGCCATTGCCAGCATTTCGTTAATTGTTGGTGGTATTGGAATTATGAATATCATGTTTGCAACCGTAATGGAGCGGATCAAAGAAATAGGCATCCGCCTGGCACTGGGCGCTAAAAAAGCAGATATTATAGCACAATTTCTTTCCGAAGCCATATTAATAAGTGTTTCGGGAGGGTTGATCGGTGTTTTTTTGGGCATACTTTTCTCCAGGTTAATAACCAAATTTGCTGGTATATTAACCATCGTGTCTCCCGGTGCTGTAATTATAGCTTTTGGAGTAAGTGCAATTATTGGAGTTATTTTTGGGTTCTCGCCCGCCAAAAGAGCCGCTGAAAGAGACCCCATAGAATCGTTGAGATATGAATAAATTTATAACATGTTTTATAACATAGTTTTTAGATGATCACATTTTGCCATTTTTCGGAATATATAGATAGAGACACATGATTTTATTTTTTTTATCTATTTATATATTTTTTATAATGAAAGATTTAACAGAAAAAGTTTTTTTAAAAAAAGAAAGTGCCTTAGAATCTGCTTATATGGGTAGTATTATATGCGCAGAAAAGGTTAAAGGAAAAGTAAAAATTGAGACTTCTATTAACAACTATTTGGTTAACAGAAGCTTAGCCTGTTTGGAGCAAAAATTTGGAAGTTCTTTTTTCGGATCAGGCAAAATGTAATCATTAATCTGACCCGAATAAAAACAGTTGACATTGAAAATAATAAAGTGGTTATGGATAATAACAACTGTTATATTATAGCCAAACGTAAGAAAAAAGATTTTTTGAAGATGTTAGATAAATATATGATCTAACAATATTTATTAATTAAATGTTTATAGATAACCTTTAATACAGCTTAAGGCTTAATATCCTGTTTATCAGAGCCATGACAAATAAATGTTTGCAAAAGAATATGACTTAAAACATTGTAAACCCGATATGGGTTATAAATTTTTTAAAAAAAGTTATTAACAATTATTTCCCGCTTAGCGTTAAAATATGCCCGATTAGGGTCAAAATACGCCCGCTTACGAAATTTTAACCCTTTTATGAGAATGATTCTTATTTAGCCATTTTGCATGAAATAAATTTTTGTTATAATTTTAATTTTGAAATTTCATAAAATGGTGTTGCAACACTTTAATTATTAATCTAAAAAAATTAAGTTATGAAAAAGAAAAATTTATTATTTATTATGTTGGGATTACTTTTCATTGTTTTTAATGTAATTGCTTTAAACCTTAACAAAGTTAAGGCAAATCCTGATGAAATGAATGAATCAATAGATGCTGAAGAAAAAGCAAGAAATGTATGGTGTCAACTTATTGGCGATCGCCAAGGTTGTCGAGATGATAATTCAAGAACTTGTGACAACACTGTATTCTGTGAATAATTAATAATTAAAGGCTTTCTTTATGGATTCTATCATAAAAATAGAGCTATTAAGAATAATTATAGTTTATAGAATTTATTTAGAAAGCCTTTATTAATTTTTATGTTATGAAAAAGATATTGTTTTATTTTTTACTTATTTTATTATTAGCCAGCTGTGGCGATATAAATAATGTTAATAATCCAGAATTTTGTCAAACAATCAATGTTAATTTTGATGTTGACCCTATAAATTTTAGTGATATTTTTTCGGATTACGAATTAATTAAAATAGAGAATAAAATTATTGGAAAAATTAAAAAGATGTATGCCCTGGATGACAAAGTTGTATTTCTAACTACCTCAGGCGATTATAGGGTTCATGTTTATGATTTAAAAAATCATAGTTTGAAAAGTTTTGTAGAAAAAGGTAAAGGCCCCTTTCAGGTATCATCTATAAGAGATTTAATAATATATGATAATTTAATTTATATTTTAGACTTTTATAAAAAAGAAGTTAATAAATATTCATTCACTGGAGAATTTCTAGGGAAATTTATATTACCAGAATATTGTGATAATATATACCCAATTAGTGATAATATAATAGTTTTATTTAAAAAAGTACCTTATGGTGATAAAAAGGAATACAAGATAAATGTTTACAGGTTAGATAATGGTTCATTTAAGAAAATTTATCACGCACTGCCAATACATGATATTGAAACTGAGAGAGACTTTGCTCAATTAGTAACTTTATTTGATAGTGAAGGAGATGTTTGTTTAACACAAGCCTTTTCGAATATAATCTATAAAATTGATTCAAATATGATTGAAAATAAATATCAAATAAATTTTAGCAATAAAACTATTCCTGATGAATTATTCTTCGATAAGAATTTAGATTTAATTGATTTCGGTATGAAGTGTAAAAACTCAAATTATGTTTGGAATATAAATTGTGTTTTAGAAAGTTATACAAAAATGTCGTTTGTATTCAGATACAAAAATGAGATTTATATGAATCTATATGATAAATCCTCTAAAAATTCTATAACATTTAATACTTTTCAAGATGATTTATTTACTTCTTTTAGTAATTTAAAATTATCTGAGGATTTTAAACCTATGTTTATAACTAATAATTCTATTTTTTTTCTTGTTGAACCTTATTTCATAATTGATTGGGTAGATAACTTAAGAAAAAAGAACAATGATGCCTGGAAAAAGATACTAAAAAATGAAAAAATTTATCAACTGTTATGTAGCTTAAAAGTTGATGATAATACTTTAATATTAAAATATAATTTTAAAAATGAAGTATAAAATATTTATCATTATAGTGCTTGTATTCAATTTTTTAATACTTTGGAAATACATTAACCAAAGAGGAATTATAAATATTTTATATACTCAAATTGATAAGCAAAGTAAAAACGATGATTGGAAACAAAAATTATTTTTAAATTATCAAATTGGCTATAAAAAGTTAAATGACTCCTTAATTTTAACTGATAAAACTGGAAATACATTTAGGAATGTGATAAAAGATAATTTTAGTATTATTTTATTTTTTCCAAAGAATATTTGTGATCTTTGCGAGAAGGAACTGTTTAGTGTATATAAATCAGCTTCTTATGAAAAAGGGATTAATGTTATTGCGCTTGTGCCTGTAGAAAGTTATCGAGATTTTTTAAATTATAATATTGATTACCAGTTGGGTATAAATTTTATTTTTCCATATAAAAATAGTTTAATTGATAGACATGATTTATTATCAAATCGAGGTTTTTTTTTATTAGTTAATCCTAACCTTGAGATCAGCAATATTTATATTCCAGATAATCCTATAGTTAAAAGTGATTTATTATCCTATTTTGATATAATTAAAAGTAAAAAATTTATCATTAATACTAATGAATAATACTCTATACCTACTTCTTTTTGCCATTTATTTTTTAACACAATCGTGTGTTGTGAGAATGATTCTTATTTAGCCATTTTGCGAGAAATAAATTTTTGTTATAATTTTAATTTTGAAATTTCATAAAATGGTGTTGCAACACTTTAATTATTAATCTAAAAAATTTATTATTATGAAAAACAAAATTTTGACAGGAATTGCTTTATTAAGCATGGCTTTAATTACAACACTTAATGTAAATGCTTTTGATCCGGTTGATGGTGATCATGATGAAAATGAAGAAGGAGGAGGTGGAGGAAATATAATATGTGAAGCTAAAGCTGATTGTGATTTGGTAGCAGGGGAAGGGTACGTAAAATGCTATGGTTATGATCCAAACAAAAGCTGTTATAGCTATCCAGCTTTAGGTAAAGTAAAATGTGATGATATAGAGCATTTTTGCCAAATAATACCTAGCTAAGAATAATTAAAAGTGATGAGACATTCTTATTATAAGGTGTCTCATCTAATCTCAAATTTTATAAACATGGAAAAAAGATTTTATAAATACTTTATTAAAATTATCCTAATATTTCTTATGTCTATTGTTTTCTTTAGATGTTTGGAAAGTGATGTACCTCAGATACCAACGAAAAAACTAAAAGTAGCTAAAAAAATAAATGTTTTAGGTGATTCCACATATTTTAGAATGATTGATGGAATCCGTTCCTGGGATAATAAATTTTACCTTCTTCATTCGGAAGCACACCGAATTGTAATTTTAGATACAAATTTAAATTTTGTAACTGCATTTGGCCAAAAAGGGAGAGGCCCTGGTGAATTTGTTTACCCGACTGATATATCTAAATATAATCAATACTTATATATTGCTGATGGCGGTGCTGGGAGTATTTCAATTTTTCAAAATAAAAATAAACAATATTTTTTTGATAAAGAATTTAAGCTTAATCCCTATACTGCCAGGCAAAGTATGTGCTTTACTATTTTTAAAGAGCAAATTTATACTATTTCTCCTCATGAATCCGATCCTCTTCAAATACTATCGTTAAATGGAGAAAAAATAAATAGTTTTGGACAAAATGTTAATATTAAAACAAAACATTATTATAGAAGCCTGTTTTATTTAGATTCTAGCCCCGAAGTAGGAGTTATTGCTGTTTCTCATTCTGAACCGTCAGTAATGCATTATAATAAAGCTGGTAAACTTTTAAGTCAAATTGATCTTTCGGGCATGGAAATATTAAAAGAGACCATAGCTTATAATAAAGAGTTTTACAAAACAGCAAATATTAATTCTTACAGTAAATTATTTTCAAATATCTGTTTAGAAAAAAATATATTGTACTTGAAAATGGTTTTAAGAGATGAGAAATTAGCGAATACGCGAAACAAAATACTGGTCCTAAAAATTAAAGACAAAAAAATTGAGCCTGAAAAAATATTGGAATTGGACAATGCAAATGTAGATCTAATATGTGTAAGCAGTGATAATAGAAAATTAATTGCATTTGATGATGTTTATGGAGAACTTTTAATTTTTAATTTATAAAGGATGAAACCCTCATGCACTGTTTTACACAACAAGGATATGAATAAAACATGAGGGTTCGCTGAACACCTTAAAAATAAACAATCGTGTGAGGCAACAAATACCATTAAAGACAAATAGAAAAATATAACATTCAAATATTAAGTAGTTTAACCAAAATATATTCGTGTGAAATTAACTTTTTTATATTTAGTATTATTAATACTCTTTTCATGTATTTATCAAAATAACAGCAATCAAGGTGAGACGTTAAGGTTTCATGAAGATGTAGTGAAAAAAAAAGAAAAAAAGAAAAAAAATATTTTAAAAACAATTGAAGGAAAAGAGTTATTTAGTATCAAAAATATTATTGGGGATAGTATTTTATTACTTAATAAGCATAACGTTATTTTGTATTATAATGGAGCAGACTGTTTTACTTGTATTGAAAGGAGCTTTCAATTATTGAATGAATTGGAAAAACAATTAAGAATAAATATTTTGGTTGTTGGAGCCAATTCCAATTTTAGTAACGAACAAATTAATTTTGATTATTATGATTTTATTTATTATGACGAGAAAGAACAAATAAGAAGAGAATTACGTTTTGTGCCAACACCTGTAATGTTTGTCATCGACGTAGATTATATAATTGAGAAAGCATGCTTCCCTCATTATTCTGAGGGTCTTGAAGAGCAAAGAATGTTTAAAAGCTATTTAAAATCTTTATTGTAATGTATTTACTTGTTTTAAAAAACCAACTTTAAAAAATGTTTCAGGGGGTAAAAACAAAATTTATAACTATCTTCGGGTTTGTAATTACAAAAAATTGGTGTTGCAACACTTTAATTATTAATCTAAAAAAATTAAGTTATGAAAAAGAAAATTTTAATTATTAGTTTGTTATTTTTCGGCACCATTGCTATTTTAACTCAATTAAGGCCAAATGAGGCTAATGCTTGGATAGCCGAGGGGTATTCTATGGAAGAGTATATGGACTGTGATCGTTGTGAACCAGAAGTTGCTAGTACTTGCAATGTATCAGATCAATGTTGTGATAGTTGGCCTGAATGTAATGACGGACTCGAACCAACTAATTAGGGTAAATTATGGCCGGACATCTTATTTGTTCCGGCCTTTTAAATTTATTGTTTAATTATATAATGCCAATATTATGCGCAATGGATTGATTATATTATTCGGATTGATTCTGTTTTATTCTTGTAATGAAAATAAGAATTTAAATGAAAAAAATAGTTATGAGATATTACAAGTCGATCCCATGTTAGCTCGCACTATTTCTATCGACAGTATTTATACTAATGAAAAGAAAATACCTTTAGCTACATCAGATTCCGCTTTGGTTGATATGGTTGGCAGTGTTCAAGTAACTAAAAACCGATTTTATATCTTAACTTTTAATCACAGAGTCTTTTCTTTTTCAAATGATGGTAGTTTAAAATATATAATAGATAAGCAGGGGAAGGGCCCCACAGAATATGTTTTTCCTATATGCTTGTATGCTGAACCCAATGACCAGTATCTGGAAATATTTAACAGGGGTAGTAAAAATGTTGTTGTTGTAGACAGTATGGGAAATTATGTTTCCGATTGGAAATACGATTTATACATCTCTAAAGTTACACATTATAAAGGTTTAACCTGTATGCTTGTCGGAAGTACATTAAATTTTATTGATGATAAAGAATGTACAAATCAACTGTTCATCTATGATAGTTTAAAAAAAATGTTGGCAAATTATATTCCTTTTGATAAAAAATATCGGAAGTTTCTGGGTGTAGGCGACAGGATAGATATGGTGCATGTGAATAATAATTTACATGTAAGAGTCAATTACAATGATACTGTATACTGTTTATCTAAAAACAAGAATAAAATTGAATTATATCCTAAGTATATATTCGATTACGGAAAATATGCCATACCTTCCAAATTATTTGATAAAGGATTTGAAAATGTTACCGGGCTTAAACGTGCACTTAAAAAGGAGGAATGTGTATATAATGTATATCGTTACTTTGAAACCAACGATTATATCTTTTTCTCGTTTAAGCGTAAAACAACAGCCTATCATTATTTTTATTCGAAAAAAACAAAAAAGGTAAAAATAGTCGATAAATTAATTATTCCATTCAAAGGATTTGTTTATAAAAGAGACTTAAAATTTAATGATCTTCCCAAAGCAGTCGAAAATAATATTTGGTATTTTATAAAAGAACCGGTTGATTATATTAATGAGATGAAGAAAATAAAAAAGCATTTGGGGAAAGAAAAATGGGAAAAATTTAAACAGGAAAACAAGGAATATTATGAATTTGTAAGCGGATTATCAGTAATGGATAACCCGGTTGTTGTAAAAAGAAAGATTAATCCGCAATTATTTAATTAAAAAATAAGGAGTATTATTGATTGTTATGAAAATAAAAAAAACAATTGCCAATTTAATTCATCGCATATTCAAAAAAATCCAATAATGATCACTTTTTTCGATTCAAATAAACTTATAACTGGAAAAAAATAAAATTTTTTTCAAAAAAGTTATCAACACTCTTTTCCCGTTTAGCGTTAAAATATGCCCGGTTAGGGTCAAAATATGCCCGCTTACGAAATTTTAACCATTTTATGAGAATGATTCTTATTTAGCCATTTTGCATGAAATAAATTTTTGTTATAATTTTAATTTTGAAATTTCAATAACCGGTGTTAGCTAGCACTCATATTATTAATTAAAAAAATTGAATTATGAAAAAAGGATTGTTATTTTTATTTGGAGTTACTACGTTAGTGGTATTGAGTTTAGCATTAAGATTGTTAACAGTAGAATCTGTTTCTGCTAACAATGATGAATTTGCAGGTGGTGATGAATCATATAAAAGACCAGCTTGTGAATCTTCTACTGGCACAAGAGGATGCGGAGATAGGCAGGAAACTGATTGTAGTTTTGGTACAAAAGTTGATTGTTAGTATAAATTTTTTTGAGGTTGTCCAAAGATATTAAAAAAGAATTATATTATTTTTATTGTGCCATTCTAAAAATATCCCTGTGAACATATTGTTTATAGCTATAGACGTAACATTTTTAATGTAAAGTTTTGCTAGGATAGTTATAATAGCACTAATACTTTGGATAGCCTTATTTTTATAAACTATTTGATATTAATATGAAATTTAATTTACAGCAAAAATATTTATTAGGAATATTGCTATTAATTTTTTTATTTTTTGTTAGTTGCAATAGTGATAATAAACTAAAAGATAATTTCAAACTTAGAGTATTTAAAATCGACCCCAAATTATCGGATGAAATTTTTTTATCCGATGTCTTTTCAAAAATAGAATATATTCCTCTTGAATCTGATTCTATATCATTAGTAGGCAGTATTAAATCTATGAAGATTTATGGAGATTTTATTTTTGTTAATGATGGAGATCAAATTTTTCAATTCTATAAAGATGGTTCGTTTATAGATAAGTTCGGGAGGAAAGGGAAAGGACCAGGAGAATATATTAACCTTAAGGACTTTAAGGTAGATACAATTAATAATGTTTTAGAAATACTTGATTTAAATGGCCAAAAAATTATTTATTATAATTTAAGTGGAGAATTTATTGATCAATGGGACCTAGGTCTTTATGTTTATGATTATTATAAGTTAAATGATACAAACTATATTTTTTATAGCGGTTATGAAAAAAATAGTAATACAAATTTTTCATTAAATGTATTAGAGAAGCACCGAAAAGAAATAACAAAAAAATATTTTCCTATAAATAAAAATATGGCATGGTATTATTACCTAATGCAAGAAAGGCATTTTTATGCAAAAGATGATAGTTTGTTTTGCTTTAGGAGTCCTTTTGACACCATTTATTATATTCATGAAAATGAAATAATTCCATCAAGAATTTTGGATTTTGGAGAACATAAAATGCCTTTGTCATTTATTCATAATAAGTTTGAAGATATATTTGAATATGGAATTAAAGCTGATGAAAATTCTTATGTACATCATGTTAATCACATAATAGAAAATGATCTTATATTGTTTTTTACTTTTAGATATAAAGAAGAAAAAATGCAATATTTTTTTAATAAAAAAGTAGGTAGACAGTGGGTTGGAGGGTTTTTAATAAATGATTTAAAATTAAATGGATTAAAAACACAAGCTGATTATAATTATATTCCACGGGCATATGATGAAAATGCATTTTATTACGTTGTTGAGCCATATTCATTATTAGATCAACTTAAAGATGTTAGAGAAAAATGCAATAGTAATCAATGGGAACAATATTTAAGTAATAATCCTGATATTAAAGAAATTATCCAAACTGTTAATTTAGATAGTAACCCTATTATTAGCATTAATTATATAAAACAATGAAAAGTACGAGTAAATCAATAATGATTATAATAAGTATTTCTTTAATCCTATTAATGCTTAATATTGCTTTATTATACCACTTAAAGAAGTGTAAAAGAAAACTTTCAAATGAACTGATATTATTCAATAATGCTCTTGAAAATGTTACCATACAAAACAAAGTATTAGAGGATTATTTTATTGAACAAATAAAAAATGACTATAAAAAGTTTGATAATATTTCGTTATCTAATAATGACCAGATTATAAGTTTGTTGGATTTTTCTGACAATAGGGATATTTTAATTTTTTATGCACCCGAAAATGCTTGTAGTCCTTGTTATGATGGGATTATAGAGCAGTTTAATTATGTTTCAAAAAAAATAGGCAATGATAAGTTTCTGGTAATTGTTCCTGAAAGCAAATACCGTGAATTTTCCACTTATTTTAAAAGGAAAAATTTTTATATAAACTTATTTTCTTTAAAAAAGGGAAATGAATTTCTTGAGGTCTCAAATGGTGATTTGCCATATTTTTGTATAGTTTCAAAAGATTTAAGGGCAAAACATTTCTTTATCCCGCCAAAAGATGGAATTGAATACTTCAAAAAGTATATTAATGTTATGAAAGAAAAATATTTTAATTATTAAAAATTAATTAATAATTGCTTTGAGAAATAAGATATTAGTTGTTATTTCAGCATTTTTTTTATTATCTATTTTTAATTTTTTAATAGATTTTTATAGAGTATCTTCAAGTTCTATGGAAGATGCAATTTATAAAAATGATTTTATTTTATTAAAGAAGATATTTTGGGAGATAGAAAAAAATGATATTATCGTTTTTAAGTTCCCATATAAAGTAGAAAATAAAAATATTAATATTGATAAAAAGATTGTTAAAAGATGTATTGGATTGCCAGGAGATACATTGTATATTATTGGCTATAAAAATGGCGTTGATAAGGTTTTGATGAAAGATGATTTATTTAAAATAAAGTTATCTAGAAATAATGTAAATATTCTTTATAATCCATATATAGTAAGGCTTACAAAAAAGAATATGATCTTTGAGAATGGTCAAGAATACTTTTTTCTTTTAACGGAAAATGATTATTGTAAATTAACTTCTTTTAATGGGATTAAGAATATTGAAAAAGTTGATTTATTTGGAACAGAGTTTAGTGAAAAGTTTTTCTTTGATACTATTATCATCCCAAATAAAGGAGATAAAATTAAAATAACTAGGTACAATTTATCTAAATATGAAAGATTAATAGAATCAATTGAAAAAAACACAATAAGAATTGAGAATGATATTGTTTTCATTAATAATAAACCCTCAGATTATTATTTATTTAAGAAGAATTATTATTTTGTAATTGGTGTAAACAGATTAAAAAGCTTTGACTCTTTAGATTGGGGATTACTGCCAGAAGATAATATTTATGGAATTGTATTTGCCATTTTTTCAATAAAGAATAAAACTATAACACACATAAATTAAGTAAAATTAACCAGAAGCTAACATCTCTTTACCTTCAAAATATAAGTATAGTTTTGGCACCAAAACAACAAACCTGACAGTTGATTTTAATGGCTTGTATAAGCTAGTGTTATTAGTGTTGAGATGATATTCAAAAAAATAATAGAGATATTTTATTCGATTCAAATAAACATATAACAGAGAAAATAAAATTTTTCAAAAAAGTTATCAACACCCATTTCCCGTTTAGCGTTAAAATATGCCCG
>CAZSIC010000056.1:0-21069 GCA_964606845.1 uncultured Bacteroidales bacterium | reverse complement strand
AATACATGAAATCTTTGAAGATGAAAACAGACGAGGGTAACCGGCAAATTTGGGATTTACGAATAGGTGTTGATACTGGGCCTGTTGTTGCTGGTGTGCTCGGAAGAAAAAAAATCACTTACGATATTTGGGGTGGTACTGTAAACACTGCAAGCCGGATGGAGGCATCGGGACAGGCAGGGAAAATTAATATTACCGAAAATACATACATGCTTATTAAAGACTTCTTTATATGTCAATATCGAGGAAAAATGCCGGTTAAATATAAGGGAGAAATTGATATGTACTTTGTTGAAGGATTTAAGCCTCATTTTGCTACCGACTTGAAAGGGATTTATCCAAACAACAATCTTTTTATACAACTTCAACTACTTAGAGTTAATGATGTTGAAGAGTTTGTTTTAAGTAAACTCGAAGAAGGATTGCCCGACAACCTCTATTACCACAATGTAAAACATACCATTGATGTGGTAACTCAGGTAGAGCTTATAGGAAGATCTGAAGGCGTTTCAGACGAAGATATGCTGATTCTTAAAACAGCAGCACTATTCCATGATATGGGACATTTAGTCAATTACGATACTCATGAAGAAGAAGGCGTAAGACTTGCAAGAAAGATTTTACCTAAATATCAATACAACGAACAACAAATTGAAAAAATTAGCAAGCTGATTTTAACTACACAAATGCCACCAGAACCTAAAAATCTGCTCGAAGAAGTCATGTGCGACGCTGACCTGGATTATTTAGGGCGTGCCGATTTCGTTCCTGTTTCTATTAATCTTTATAAAGAACTACATGAAAGAAATAAAATAGACTCCATTTTGGAATGGAATAAAATGCAAATTCAATTCATCAAAAAACATCAGTATTTTACAAAAACAGCTCAAAAATTGCGCGAAGTAAATAAAAACAAGCAGCTGGAAAATATCCAAAACGAAATCAGGCGGGAAATGTCTGAAGGTGATGAGTAAACTCTATCTTGAAGATTAAAAACAAAAAAAATCTGTATTAGTAGGTTTTAAAACTCGTGGTTATCTTTCTTCCAGTTCCACTTCATAACCATTGTGCCTGCGTATATTAAAGACCAATCCTCCTTCAAAAATAAGGTACTGCCCTTTAATCCCTTTCAATTTCCCGCTTATTTCCCATTCTTTATCAAAATTAACCGAATTTACTTTTTCAGGATATTTAATTACGGGATACTCAATAGTGGTTATTTCATTATCACTAATAAAAAACTCCCGGTAATCTTTTTTGATAAGGTTTAACGCTTTTTCTTTTTGCTCTTCGAGGTTAATGTTCTGATCAACTTTATTGCTTAACATATTCCGCCAGTTGGTTTTATCGGCAAAATGTTTTTTCAAATCAACTTCAACCAGCCCGGCAGTATACCTGTTAGGTGTTTTGGCAATTTTTATAGCATAACTTGCTCCCTGGTCAATCCACCGGGTAGGTACCTGGGTATTTCGTGTGGCCCCTACTTTTAATCCGCTCGAAACGGCAAGATAAACAAAATGATCCTGCAAGCAATGCATTTTAGACCATTCCATATCGCGCGAAATTCCTTCCTGGGCACGGCACAATTCTGGCCTTAAAATGCAATCATCGGTTTCGGGAGCCGTGCGATAACAAGGGTAACAGTACCCCTGATGAAAAGATTTTTTGGTAAGCCGGCCACAACGTATACAATGTATCTCTCCTAAAAATCGGATGCTAATATCTTTATCCAGTAATTCATTCATGTGAATTTCGTTGCTTCCCACATTTAAATAATAGTCTACCGGATTATTTAATTCCGTTCGCATCTTTAGTAAAGAACCTTGAATTTTCATATTCTCAAATTTTTTCATCAAACGTACATAATGTTTTTTATGAAAACAATACACAGACTTCATAAAAAACAATATGGAAGTTCCCTACTATGACTTATATTTTTGTAATTTTTAAACAAAAATATAAGTTTTATAGAGGAAATATAATAAAAATTTTATTATTGATTTTCAGATCATTACACATGGTATTATAAAAATATTACTACTATGTGTTGCATGGTACTAATATTTTTATATATCTTTGCATTGTAGTTTTATTTGTAATGTATAGTACTATAAAAATTTATAATATGAAAACAACAATTACTGTTAACCTTGGCGGACTGGTATTTCATATCGATGATGATGCTTATGAAATGCTAAATACCTACTTAATTGCCATAGAAAAACAATTTGCCAGCGAAGATGAACGAAAAGATATTATGACCGATATTGAAACTCGCCTGGCCGAGCTATTTACAGAATTTTTAGACGGCAAACGCGATGTAATTATGAAAGAGGATGTTTCAAAAGTAATTGAAATTTTGGGCCAGCCGGAAGATTTTATTGAAGAAGAACCAACAACGGAGCAATCCAAAAAGAAAAGCACAACCTACCAAGCAACAAAAAGGCTTTACCGCGATCCGGATAACCGGTTTTTGGGAGGTGTTTGTGGCGGCATGGGTGCCTATTTTAATGTTGATCCGGTTATATTCAGGATTATCTTTATTATCATCTTTTTTGGCATGGGCTCCGGTTTAATTATTTACATCATTCTTTGGATAGCTATGCCGGAGGCTGTTACTACAGCTCAAAAGCTGGAAATGCGTGGCGAACCGGTTACCCTGGAAAACATTAAAAAGGCGGTTCGCGAAGAATTCGAAAATGTCAGGAAAAACATGAAGTTCTGATATCTTGAATCATTAAACAGGAGTTTATAATTAAAATTTAAAGCAATGAACCTTGAAAATACAAAAGCACAGATGAAAAAAGGCGTGTTAGAATTCTGTATTCTTTCTATCCTGTCGAAACAGGATTATTACGCCTCCGATATCATTAAAGCATTAAAAGAAGCTAAAATGATTGTTGTAGAAGGAACACTTTACCCTCTCCTTACAAGGCAAAAAAATGCCGGATTATTGAGTTACCGATGGGAAGAATCGACACAAGGGCCGCCACGAAAGTATTATACGCTAACCGAAAAAGGAAAAGACTATTTAGTAGAGCTTAATAAATCGTGGAAAGAACTTGTGGAAGCAGTAAACTCGATAAACAAACAATAAAATCGAAAAATCATGAAGAAAACAGTAAAAATAAATATAGGCGGTATAATTTTCCATCTTGATGAAGATGCTTATCAGATTCTTCAAAATTACCTTACAGCTATTAACAACCGGTTTGCATCAAGCGATGAAGGGAAGGAAATTATTACCGATATAGAGAATCGTATTGCAGAAATTTTGCAGAGCAAAATATCGGAACAAAAACAGGTTATTACCAAAGCTGATATAGACGAAATAATAGAAATTATGGGGCGTCCCGAAGATTTTGAAGATACAGAAGAAGATGCCAAAGAAAATCATCAAACCTATACAGCATCTAAAAGATTGTATCGTGATCCGGATAACAGGATTCTTGGCGGTGTTTGTTCAGGTATTGCCACATATCTAAATATCGATCCTTTAATTATCAGGATTTTATTTTTGATTTTGATATTCGCTTTCGGAGTTATAGGTATCATATATATTGTTCTATGGGCATTGCTTCCGGCGGCTTATACTACAGCCCAAAAACTGGAAATGCGCGGAGAGAATTTTAAAATCTCCGATATCGAAAAAAATGTGCGTAAGGAGTACGACACGGTTAAAGAAAATCTCAGAAATATAAAAAATACCCGGGATTATGATCGTACACGCAACTTTTTCGATGGTTTGGTTTTTGCTATAGGTGCATTTTTCAGATTTATTTTTAAACTTGTTGTAGCTGTTTTGGGCTTAGCTATGATTATTGCCGGAGTTGGTTTCCTGATCGGACTTACAGGAACCATAATTATCGGGGAACCATTTATGCCCTGGAACAATATTATTCTCGACAATCATGTTATGGTACCCGATATGATCAGGGCATTTACCGATCCGAATACTTTATGGATTTTGGCTGTTAGTGCCATATTGGTTGTATTTATTCCACTATTTGCCATTGTTTATGGCGGTTTTAAACTTTTACTTGGTATAAGGCCCAATGACAGGGCATTTGCTGCAGTTGGTTTTACGGCCTGGATACTTAGCTTAATTGTGTTAATCGTACTGGGAGGATCGCAGGTAAAAAACTTTGCCATATCGGTTAAAGATGAAAACGTGATTGAAATCGAAGAAACGGCAAACAAAACCCTTTACCTGAAAGCCCGTGAAGACCATCCGGTAAAAAAATCAAAATTTTATATTTTCGATAGTGAATTCTCTTTGTTGTATGATAAAGACGATGAAGATCATTTGTATGCATATCCGGAAATTGATATTATTCTGGGATATTCGGATAAGATTGAAATTGAAATCAAAAAAGAAGGCCGGGGCCGTGATCGTAGTCGTGCAATAACAAATACCTCAGAAATTGATTATTATTGTTCGCAACAAGATTCTATTATCTGGTTCGATCCGTATTATTCATTATCCGGCGATAACAGATGGACATTCCCACAACTGGATATTACCGTGCGTGTACCAGAAGGCTTTATACTCTATATCGACGAAAGCTTGGAAGAACAGCTCGATTATATTAAAAAGAGAAATTATGTTAGAATAGAAGAAATGGTAAATCATTACTGGATAATGACCGACGAAGGGCTGACGAAACTTCCACAGGAGGCAGAAGTTGAGAGATAAAAACATACAATTCGTGGCACGACTGATTCGTGCCACGAATTTTTACACCTTCTTTTTTTAAAAAAATCTATTAAAAATATTTGCAGACAATTATTTTTTTATAAATTTGCACACTCAATCAATTGTCCGATGGTGTAATTGGCAACACGTTTGGTTTTGGTCCAAAAGAGTCCAGGTTCGAGCCCTGGTCGGACAGCAAAAATCCTGGCATTTATCGTCAGGATTTTTTGTTTTACCTCGTTTTTATTTTCACTTTTTTTTCAAAATCAAGCCAATCCAAACGAAAGATGGTGAAGAGCCAAGAATCTAAAAAAATAAAAATCATTTCTATTTCTTCATTTTTCGAGAGTCCTATAAATAAAAGTAAAATTTTTCCAAGATTTTGACTATTTCGGGATTCGAACCACTGCCTCATGGCAGGCTAGCTTTTCAGACAGTAAGAATCCTGATATTTATCGTCAGCATGTTTTTACCTTAAGTCTTTATTCGGGACCAAAACTATTCTTGCAGGATACTAAAAATTAAATAATAATTCTTATACTATCCGCCTGGCCACTCCAAGCAATTTGCATTTTTAGTCAGCGGATGACTTACCAATCAGGTTCAGAAAAATATAAAAACAATCGATCGTTAATGAGCAAATCATCCGCTGACTCGCTTTTTTGTTTACTTTCAGCAAAAAATAGTTGAAAAACTGTGGCCGTTCCAAAAATCTTTTTATAAAAATTAATGTACCTTTACTTAAATAAGAAAATCATAAAAAACCATTTGATGATGAAAACAAACCTTTACTTTACCTCCATCCTGTTGATGTTTTTTGTTCTTTTTTCGTGCAAAACAGAACATGAAAAAATTGATTCAAAAACTGTTCAACTGGCACAAAAAATTGTTGATTTACAATTTACAGAAACAGAAATTGATTCCATGCTGCAATCGCTGAATAATTTCCGTAATGATTATCAAAAAATGCGAGCTGTTGAGATCGGAAACGAAATTGCACCAAGACTTTATTTCGATCCCAGGCCACAAAATTTCAACCCTCCCGGCAAACAAGAAAATATCCAATGGCAAATCCCTAAAAATGTTGAATTGCCTGAAAATATTGAAGATTTGGCTTTTTACCCGGTAGCTGAGCTGGCAAACCTTATCAAAAATCAAAAAATTTCTTCGGTACAACTTACCGAAATGTATTTAAACAGGTTAAAAAAGTATGGTGACACTTTACAGTGCGTGGTAAGTTTAACTGAAGAACTGGCGCTAAAACAAGCCCAAAAGGCAGACGAAGAAATTGCACAGGGAAAATACCGGGGCCCATTACACGGCATTCCTTACGGAGTAAAAGACTTATTCGCGGTTGAGGGCTATAAAACAACCTGGGGCGCTTCACCCTATAAAAATCAGCAAATAGACCAAACAGCAACGGTGGTAAAAAAACTCGAAGATGCCGGGGCTGTTTTGGTAGCCAAACTAACACTGGGAGCACTAGCTATGGGCGATGTTTGGTTTGACGGAGTAACCAAAAATCCATGGGATTTAAACCAGGGTTCCAGCGGTTCTTCTGCCGGAGCGGCATCAGCAACAGCGGCAGGACTGGTAGGATTTGCCCTTGGTACCGAAACGTGGGGCTCTATCGTTTCTCCATCTACGCGCTGTGGCGTTACAGGTTTACGGCCAACTTTTGGCCGTGTAAGCCGTTTTGGCGCTATGGCCTTAAGCTGGACTATGGATAAAGCAGGCCCTATTGCTCGCAATGCTTACGATTGTGCCCTTGTTTTTGACGCCATCCGAGGAGTTGATATCAAAGACCCTTCAACAACAAATTATCCGTTTAATTATGAAGAGAAAAAAATTACAGCATTTAAAGTTGGATATTTGAAATCTTATTTTGAAGAAGAATACCGCGGTCAGGAAAATGATATGAAAACCATTGAAGTTTTAAAAGAACTGGGCGTTACGCTTCATGAGGTTGAGCTTCCGAAAGACCTTCCGGTTAGTGCACTTTCAATTATTTTAGAAGCAGAAGCAGCTGCAGCTTTTGATGATCTTACACGAAGTAAGAAAGATGATGAATTAACAGCGCAGCATAAATATGCATGGCCAAATATATTCAGGTCGGCCCGGTTTATTCCTGCTGTGGAATATATCCAGGCAAGCAGACTCAGGGATCTGTTAATTGAAGAGTTACACCAGGTAATTAAAGATTACGATATCATTGTAACACCAAGCTATGGCGGTGATCAACTACTTATGACAAATCTTACAGGCCATCCGTGTGTGGTGATCCCAAATGGCTTTGATAACAAACAACATCCTACAAGCATCAGTTTCATTGGTAATTTATACGACGAGGCTGCATTGCTCAATTTTGTTAAACACTATCAGGAAGCAACCGATTTTGATCAGCTTAAGCCGGAATTTTTTGTTTCAAATAAGTAAAATAAATTAGTCCTGCAAAGTTTGGACCCTTTGCAGGGCTTTTTTTAATGATTTATTCTCTCATTTAAATATCTTCAAAAGGGATAAAATCAAAAGGCACTGCTACCATTTCACTAAATTCTTTGCCTGCATCCAGCATATCATCATCCACCTCAAGATAATGCCATATAATCTTAACTTTATGTCCCTTATTATATAGACGATTCAATAATTGTATAATCTCAAGTAAAATAGTAGAAGTAGCTGAATTATAATAATCGAGCCGTATTTCAAAGTTTGTTTCTTTATTTGGGTTTTTTGCATACTCTTCCAGCCAGAGGATAATTGGATCATAAAAATTTTTAGCTTCTTCAGGAAATGATTTACCAAAAATAAGGAATTTATTACTTTGAGGGTCTAAATTTATCCCCGGCCGCTCTTCTGAGGCTCCAATAATTAGTGGGTCCATACTTATCTAAATACTTTTCAGGTGTTTATATATTAATATTTAGTTCTTAATCTAAAGAATAAAAATAAATAAATTTTATGTTGATTCTAAGTTCTATGTAATGATTTTAGTTGCCAGTTTTATTAAATCAGAAAAATTACCCTAAAAATCAGATGATAAAGAAAAAAATAAAAATTTAATAACACCTCCTGTAATAAATTTAAAATAAGTGTGTCCAAAGAATAGAAATTCGAAAGAAAATCATGTTTAACATAAAAAATTTAAAAAGATGAAAACAAAAAGAATGAACAGACTTACCGTTTTAGCACTAGCCATTTTAATGCTGGCCGGAACACAAGTATTCGCACAACGCGGAAAAAATTTTAAGAGCAATACAGACAGGCCTTATCGCAACGATGGAACCTGTTGGAGAATTCCTGACCTCACTGCTGAACAGGAAACAAAAATTGAAACTTTAAGAGTTGAACACTGGAAAGAGATGAACAGTTACCGGAATCAAATGAATGAGTTAAGAGCTCGTAAAAGAACACTTAACTCAACCGATAAAGCAAATCTCAATGAAATTAATTCGGTAATTGACCAAATGACTGGTGTAAATAATAAAATGATGAAAGCCTCTGCAAAACACAGGCAGGAAGTAAGAAACTTACTAACTGATGAGCAAAAAGTCTATTTTGACTCAATGCCGGCTCGCGGAAAAAAATATAACCATGGTGCCAACAAAAGAGGCGGAAGTTATGGAAATTCCCGTAATGCCGGAAGAGGCTATGGCGACGGTTATGGATATCGAAATTCTAATTACCCTATAAATGAAGAGTAAAGCTGGGTAAAATTCAGCTTTTTATTAGATGGTTGTTTAATTAAAGTTGCCTGCATAATGATGTGGGCAGCTTTTTTATTTAGATTCTGTAAAGTTATAAACAACTCAAACGGTTTATTATTCAATTAAAAAAATATCCACTGGATAGAATTGTTAAAAACTCAATTTTACTTCCGGAAACATTTACTATAAACTTGTATAAACATTGCAGGTTCTTGTGCATTTACTTTAAATGTATGAGTGAAAAGGGAATCCTGTTGAAATCAGGAGCTGTCCCCGCAGCTGTAATCCCGGCTAATTTGTGTTAGTCTTTAATATTTATTCTTAGTCCACTGTAAATTATTATGGGAAGGAGATAATAAAAGGGAAAGCCAGAAGATCTGCCTGCAAAGAGTAAACCGTAGCTTTCGGGCGAAAAGCAAAGGGATAAACGATGTTTATATATCTTACTATCCTTCATGTTTTCCGAAAGTTGCATTTTGTACAAATCTTTAAAATTATTGTATTATGGAAGAAAATGCAGCTTTACAAAAAGTAAAAATCATCAAACGTAACGGAACATTAGTTCCCTTTGAAAGTGAAAAAATTGCTTTTGCCATTTTTAAAGCACTGCGTGCAGTTGGAAATCCCAATCGTGAAAAGGCTAATGAACTGTGTGTTCAGGCTGTAGAAAGGTTGAATCTCTTCAAACGAAAACAGCCGCCTGCCGTTGAGGAAATACAGGATGTTGTTGAGAAGGTTTTGTTTGATGATGGTGCATATAAAGCAGCTAAAGCGTATATTATATACAGGTACCAGCATCAAAATATCCGCGAGGCCAAAGAAATTTTTTCAAATATTAATATGATTCAAGATTATATCCATTTAAATGATTGGCGGGTAAAGGAGAGTGCCAATTCAAGTTATTCGTTACAGGGTTTGAATCAGCATGTTTCTACATTGATAAGTTCCCAGTATTGGTTAAACCAAATTTATCCTAAAGAAATTGGTGATGCACATAAATCAGGGAGTGTTCACATCCATGATCTGGGTTTTTTAAGCGTTTATTGTGTGGGTTGGGATTTGGAGGATGTGCTACTGACTGGCTTTAAGGGAGTTGATGGTAAAATACAAAGTGCTCCTGCTAAACACCTGCGTACAGCTTTGGGACAAATAGTTAATTTCTTTTATACTATGCAGGGTGAAGCTGCAGGAGCTCAGGCATTTTCTAATTTCGATACTTATCTTGCCCCTTTTATTTACTATGATAAATTATCATATCAAGAGGTAAAACAATGCCTGCAAGAGTTTTTGTTTAATATGAATGTTCCTACACGCGTAGGTTTTCAAACACCCTTTACGAACATTACCATGGACTTAAATATTCCAGGGTTCTTAAAGAATCAACCTGTAATTATTGGAGGCAAAATACAGGAACACACGTATGGCGATTTTCAACAGGAGATGGATATGTTTAACCAGGCATTTGCTGAGGTTATGTTAGAAGGAGATGCGAACGGATCTGTTTTTTCTTTTCCGATTCCTACCTATAATATTACCAAAGATTTTGACTGGGAGAATGAAAAATATGACGGAATATGGGAAATGGCCTCCAAATACGGTATCCCTTACTTTTCAAATTTTGTTAATTCGGAAATGGACCCGGATGATGTGCGCAGTATGTGTTGCCGTTTGCGGCTCGATAAGCGGGAGCTTAAAAATCGGGGAGGCGGACTATTTGGAGCTAACCCTTTAACAGGTTCTGTTGGGGTTGTAACTATTAACCTGCCTAAAATTGCGTATGAAGCTAAATCAGAAAACGACTTTTTTGACCGGTTGAGTAAGTTTATGGAATTAGCTAAAAGTAGTTTAGAAATTAAACGAAAGATAATTGAACGGTTTACAGAACAGGGCCTTTATCCTTATTCTAAGTTCTATTTAAGGCATTTGTATTTAAAAAACGGAGCTTATTGGGATAACCATTTTTCAACTATAGGTATTGTTGGAATGAATGAGTGCTGTTTGAATTTTTCAGGATCACCCCTGTCCAGTCAAGAGGGCCATTCATTTGCTTTAAAGGTTATAGATTATATGCGGAATAAACTGGAACAATTTCAGCAGGAAACCAGCCATATTTTTAATCTTGAGGCAACACCCGCTGAAGGAACATCTTATCGGTTGGCCCGAATCGATAAAATACAATATCCCGATATTATTGTTGCCAACGAATCGACCTGTCAGAATGGTGCACAACCGTATTATACCAATTCATCCCAACTTCCGGTGGATTATACCAATGATTTGTTTGAGGCTCTCAGGCTTCAGGATGACCTGCAAACAAAATATACCGGAGGTACTGTTTTTCATATATTTATGGGAGAAAGTCAGCTACCGGTAGTATCGGTAAAACAATTAATAAAGAAGATAACCGCAAATTTTAAGTTACCTTATATAACATTGTCTCCAACATTCAGTATTTGTCCTAATCATGGTTATATTTTCGGAGAGCATCCCGAATGTCCTAAATGCTGTGAAGAAGGCAAAAAGCAAAAAACTACCGTTTTTTCAAGAATAGTTGGTTACCTGAGGCCTGTAAAACAATGGAACGAAGGAAAAAGAGAAGAGTTTAAGCAAAGGAAAATATTTGATCGGAATGGAACGGCTGTTTTAGATAATCGTGAAACTTGTGTCCGGGATACTGAAATAACATTTATTACACAAGAGGCCTGATAAGTTACCATGCGATGAATACAAATGAAAAGTTGCACATAAAGCTCCCGGTTGGGGGCTTTATTAAGCAAAGCCTTATTGATTATCCCGGTTATATATCAGCAGTTATATTTACCCGTGGATGTAACTTCCGGTGTGGATATTGCCACAACCCTGAATTGGTGATCCCTGATAAAATTTGCCAACAAGCAGCATTGTCTCTTTCTAAAATTATACAGTATATTCATAAAAATAAAGAATTGTTAGATGCTGTAGTGATAACCGGAGGCGAGCCTACGTTACATCAGGGGTTAATTGATTTTATGCGTAAAATTAAATCATTAGACCTGAAAGTTAAACTCGATACCAATGGAACAAATCCGGCGATGATAGAAAAATTAGCCGGTGAAACACTGGTAGATTATATTGCAATGGATATTAAAGGCCCGTTTAATATCCAAATGTATTCAGAAATAACACAAATAAAAATAAGCTATTTATTATGGGAAAAGATTAATAAATCTGTAGAAATAATAAAACCAGGGAAAACGGAATTTGAATTTAGAACAACTCTTGATGGCCAATTAAAGAAGAAAGATATTGAAAATATTATACAAAATATTTCAGGAAAATATTTTTTACAAAAGTTACATCATGCCTATAAAATGATTAATCCAACTGTTTGCCATTCGTTTGATATGGATGATTTATTGCGATTAAAGAAAAAGAATTATAACCACATCGATTTAAACATTAGAGAATAACGGGTTTTTATTATTTAATTTCACAGGTAAATTGTTCTATACATTCAATCGCTTTTTCTTTTTCTTCAACAAATCCCATATGTCCTGAATTTTCCAACACACACAGTTCAGAATTTTTAGGAAGTTTAATGTTAGGAATTATGGTATTAAAAGGAATATAATTATCAAATTTCCCTGCAATTAAAAGAAAGGGTTTCCTAGTTTCAGCAACCTCATCTGAAAAATCCGGACGGTTCATCATCGCATACAAATTGGCTATAATTCCTTTATCAATTGTTTGCAAAGCAATTAATTTCGCTCTTTCAACTTCATTTTTAAAATCAATAAGACTTTTGGGAGCAAAAGCATTAGGTATATTTACTTTAGCCAAAATATCTTTTTTTCCACTTTTAACCAATTCAATTTCCCTTATTCTTTTCTTTTTAGTTTCCTCCGTATCGGGAAAAGGATGCGAATGAAATAGCGATAAACCAGATAATAACTCAGGATAAAGATGATGAAACATAAGTGTTACATAGCCACCCATGGAATGCCCGATCATAAAACAACGGTTAATTTTCAGCACTCTTAAAAATAAATAAATATGTTCTGCCAACATTTCCATGCTATGTCTTGCTGCTATTGTTTCACTTTTTCCATGTCCTGGAATATCAATAGCAATCAGGCGGAATTTACCTGATAGTTGGCGGGCTAAATCTTTCCAAACAAATAAAGATTCAAGGTAGCCATGCAGCAAAACTACTGGAAAGCCTTTTCCTTGATCTGTGTAGTATATTTTTTTATTATTTATTGATAAAAAAGCACTCATGCCTTTTCAACCCATTTTTTTGCAGTTTCCTGGTCATCAAAAATCTCCGATTCCCAGTCTGTTTTAGCCAAAAATCTTTTATATTCTGCTATAAGCTCTTTCATATAATTATCTTTGGTAACAAAAGCCACTTTCATCTTTTTGTTAAAAGCAGCCTGAGAGTTATCCATAGAGCCTAAAATACTCATATCGTAAGTAGTAACTTGAAAATCTTCTGTTTCGGAAAAATCAAAAACCTGGTAATCAATTTGTTCAAAATTGGCATTACTTAGCAAATAATTATTTGCATCAATAAGGTCTTGTGAAGTTACAATTCCTCTGAAGGTAATAAACGCACCCTTTTTTTGCCATTGTATCGTAAAGGTCATAATTTTAGGTTAAGGTTCTAAATACAAACGTACATAATGTTTTTTATGGAAACAATACACAGACTCCATAAAAAACATTCTGGGAATTCCCTTCTATGACTTATATTTTTGTATTATCTTAACAAAAATATAAGTTTTATAGAGGAAATATAACGCTTTTAAACAATGCAATAATATATTTTATATTTACTTTTTAGCCATTAGCTTCTCAATTTCATTTACCTCTTTTGGAATATTTTCCATAAGATTTACAGGCTTATGTGCTACTATTACATCATCTTCGATACGAATTCCAATATTTTCTTCAGGAATATAAATTCCAGGTTCGCAAGTAAGCACCATCCCTTCTTCCAGGGTTGTAGTCTTTTCGCCCACATCATGTACATCAAGCCCAATAAAATGGCATGTACCATGTGGATAATATTTTTTAACAATAGGTTTTTCCGGATCTTGTTTATCTAAGTCATCCTGAGTATACAAACCTAACTTTATATGTTCATCCTGCAACAAGTTTTCTACCCTTTCATTTATTCTGTTGATTGTTGTACCAGGTGTAAGCCATCCAATGGCTCTTTTCATAACTCTTAAAACAGCTTCGTAACATTCTTTTTGACGGTCAGTAAATTTACCATTTACCGGAATAGTCCTGGAACAATCTGCTGCATAATTAGCATATTCTGCACCAAAATCCATTAATAATAAATCACCATTTTTACATTCACCGTTATTTTGGTTGTAATGTAATACACAAGCATTTTTGCCCGATGCCACAATTGGAGGATAAGCATGTCCGCTAGCCCTGTTCCACAAAAACTCATGAGTTAGTTCTGCTTCAACCTGATATTCGGCAACTTCTGGCTTTACAAACTGCAAAATACGATCAAAAGCCTTTTCAGTAATATCACAGGCATATTGCATTAATTTGATTTCTTCAGGTTCTTTCACCATACGCAGCTTTTTCATAAGCGGAGCCAAACGCTCAAATTCATGTGCCGGAAATTCGCTTTCAAGAGTCGTTATAAAACGATCATCAGCTGATTTTACCTCTGGCTTAAATTTCGGATTTTCACTTAAATTAATATAAATATTTTCTGCTTTTATGGCTAACTCGCGAAATACACTTTCAAAATTGTTAATATACTTTACTGTTTCTATACCAGAAGTTTTTTGCGCTTCTTCAATGGTATATTTATGGCCTTCCCATGTGCTAATTTTTTCATTGCTCTCAATAATAAATAAAATTTCCCTTAATGATTTGTCATAATGATTAGGGCATAAGGTAAGAATTGTTTTTTCCTGATCAATCCCTGTCAGATAAAAAAGATCAGAGTTTTGCCTGAAAGGAAAATATTGATCTCCATTCCGGGGCATTTCATCATTAGAATGGAGTAATGCAACTGAATTAGGTTGAAGAAGCTTGATAAGCTTCTTTCTGTTTTTCACAAATAACGCGCTATCCAGCTGTTGATATTTCATAACTTAGAATAATTTTAAATTATAATTAATGTGCTACTAAACATTGGATTTACATATTTAAGAAAATATATTTGTGTATATTATAATCTCTCTAATTGTTTTTTCGCAAGATAACTAATGTTCTACTAAAATTAAATTCTATGAGCAAATTTTTCACTTCATCTGTTGGACAAAAATTTTTCATGAGCATTACAGGAATTTTTCTCATGCTATTTTTAATTGTCCATTTATCAATAAACGCTTTGTTGCTTGTTGGCGATGGTGAGCTTTTCAACGTTGCTGCCAATTTCATGAGCAGTAATTTTGTAATGAAAATCATTGAACCCATACTGGCCATAGGTTTTATTTTGCATATTATTTATGCAGTTTACATTACTTTAAAAAATCAAATGGCCAGGCCACAAAAATACAAAGTGGCAAATCAATCAAAAGCCAGTTGGGCATCCAGAAATATGTTTATTCTTGGAGGTTTGATTCTTATCTTTTTAGTAATTCACCTGGCCAATTTTTTCTGGAAAATTAAATTTGGCACGGTTGCTTCAATTTCTTATGATGGAGGGCAAGAATTACATGATGTGTATGGCCTTGTTGCCGGACTTTTCAAAGGCTGGTGGTGGTATAACTTTATTTACATTTTAGGTGCCATATTCCTCTTTCTTCATCTTACACACGGATTTTGGTCTGCTTTCCAAACATTAGGCTGGGACAATGATCGCTGGATTAAAAGATTAAAAGTAATATCTTATATCTATGCCATTATAATTGCCGGCGGTTTTGCAACAATCCCAATTTATTTTCTGATAAAATATGTTGTGTAAATTATAATAGAATTAAAAATATAGTAATACTTACACTATGAATAAATTAGATGCAAAAATACCAGAAGGCGCATTAGCCGAGAAATGGAACAAATATAAAGCTTCACAAAAACTGGTTAGTCCAAATAATAGAAAGAAACTAGATATTATTGTTGTAGGAACAGGAATAGCAGGAGCTCCTGCTGCTGCTTCTCTTGGTGAAATGGGATATAATGTAAAAGTTTTTTGTTTCCAGGATTCACCTCGAAGAGCACACTCTGTTGCTGCTCAAGGTGGAATTAATGCAGCAAGAAATAATAAAAATGATGGCGATAGTGTTTACCGTTTATTTTATGATACAATAAAAGGTGGAGATTATCGTGCAAGAGAAGCAAATGTATATCGTGTTGCTGAAGTTAGTATTTCAGTTATTGACCAGCTTACTGCACAGGGAGTTCCTTTTGCAAGGGAATATGGTGGAACATTGGCAAACCGGACCTTTGGTGGCGTTCAGGTTTCACGAACAAATTACGCACAAGGACAAACTGGCCAGCAAGTATTATTAGGTGGTTATTCGGCGCTTAAACGTCAGGTAGCTTTAGGAAAAGCAAAGATGTACAGCCGGCAGCAAATGCTTGATATTGTAATTGTTGATGGTAAAGCAAGAGGAATTATTACACGTAATCTGGTTACAGGAGAAATAGAACGCCATGCTGCACATTGCGTAATTCTAGCTACGGGTGGTTATGGTACTATTTATTATTTATCGACTTTAGCAGTACAATCTAATGCATCTGCAGCAATGCAGGCATACAGAAAAGGAGCTTTTTTCGGAAACCCTAGTTTTATTCAAATTCACCCAACTTGTATTCCGGTTTTAAACGAGTATCAATCGAAACTTACATTAATGTCCGAATCATTAAGAAACGACGGAAGAATTTGGGTGCCAAAAGAAAAAGGAGATAAACGCAAGCCAAACGATATTCCAGACGAAGAGCGGGATTATTTCTTAGAACGCAGGTATCCTGCTTTTGGAAACCTGGTGCCACGTGATGTGGCATCACGCGCAGCTAAAGAGCGTTGCGATAATGGTTATGGAGTAGGAAAAACAGGATTAGCGGTATATCTCGATTTTAGAGATGCAGTGGCTAAACAAGGGAAAAAAGTAATACAGGGGAAATATGGTAATCTTTTTGATATGTATGAAAAGATTACCGGCGAGGTTCCTTATGAAACTCCAATGATGATTTATCCAGCCGGGCACTACACTATGGGAGGCCTTTGGGTAGACTATAATTTACAAACTACTATACCGGGATTATTTGCCATCGGAGAAGCAAATTTCTCTGACCATGGTGCAAACCGTTTAGGTGCAAATTCATTATTGCAGGGAGCTGCCGATGGTTATTTTATTGCCCCTTATACTGTTTCAAATTATTTGGCAGATGAAATTACAAATAAAGTTCCGTCGACTGATTCACCTGAATTTATTGAGGCTGAAAATAATGCTAAAGCTATTCTTGATAAGTTTTTAAGTATCAACGGTACAAAAACTGCTACTTCATTCCATAAACGTTTAGGACAAATCATGTGGGAACATTCAGGAATGAAACGAAACGAAGAAGGATTAAAGAAAGCCCTGGAAGAGATTGCTGCATTAAAGAAAGAGTTCTGGAGTGATTTAAAAATTCCCGGAAAAATGGATGAAATTAATCAGGAGCTTGAAAAAGCCAGTAGGGTAGCTGATTTTATCGATTTAGCAATCTTAATTGTAACAGACGCATTAAATAGAAAGGAGTCTTGTGGTGCCCATTTCCGCGAAGAAAGCATGACCGAAGGAGGCGAAGCAATGCGTATCGACGATAAGTACTCTTATGTTGCTGCCTGGGAATATCAGGGAGAAGATAAAGAGCCAAAGCTTCATAAAGAAGAACTTAAGTTCGAAAATGTAGAAGTAAAAGTTAGAAGTTATAAATAGTTATGAGTTTGATCAGTCTTGACTCTATACTAATATCTTAAATATAGAAATTATGAAAATAAAACTAAATATTTGGAAACAGGCAAATGCTAAAGCCAAAGGAAAATTTGAAAAATATGAACTGGATGGTGTTGATGCAGAAATGTCATTCCTTGAAATGTTAGATTCTTTAAACGAAAAACTTATTAAAGAAGGCAAAGAAACTGTTGCTTTTGAACACGATTGTCATGAAGGTATTTGTGGATCGTGTAGTTTATATATTAATGGCCGGCCTCATGGGCCTGGAGAAGAAGTTGCTACCTGCCAGATACACATGAGAGCTTTTAAAGATGGTGAAACAATTACAGTTGAGCCATGGAGAGCAAAAGGATTTCCTGTATTAAAAGATTTAATGGTTGACCGTAATGCTTTTGATAAAATTATGGCATCTGGTGGATTTGTTTCGGTAGATGCCGGTCAGGCTCCTGATGCAAATGCTAACTTAGTGAGTAAAATTGATGCCGACAAAGCCTTTGATGCTGCTGCCTGTATAGGTTGTGGCGCTTGTGTAGCTGCTTGTAAAAACTCATCTGCAATGCTTTTTGTTGCTGCAAAAGTTTCACAGTTAGCACTATTGCCACAGGGAAAACCCGAAGCAAAACGCAGGGCTTTAAACATGGTGGCTAAAATGGACGAACTGGGCTTTGGAAGCTGCACCAATACCGGTGCATGTGAAGCCGAATGCCCAAAAGGAATTTCCATTGAAAATATTGCCCGCTTAAATCGTGAATATTTATCTGCATCTTTTTCTGAGGCAGAATAAAGTAATCTTTTTTTAAAAAAAGCCTGACAAACTTAAATCTGTCAGGCTTTTTTATGTTTTTTTATACTTTTACTCCGATTTCATAGTTTCTTCAACTTCTTCAACGGTAATCGGAATGCGTTTTCCTATTAACTGAGATCCGGAATCGGTAACCAATAGATCGTCTTCAAGCCTTATTCCTCCAAAATTATTATATTCATTTAATATCTTGTCGAAATTAATAAAGTCGGCATTGATTTTTTCTGCCTTCCATTTTTTTACAAGGTCAGGAATAAAATAAATTCCAGGTTCGTTCGTCAACACAAATCCTTCCTGTAGTTTGCGTCCTAAACGTAAGCCCTTTAATCCAAACTGTGTAGCTCGTTTAATTTCATTGTCGTATCCAACAAAATCTTCTCCCAGGCCTTCCATATCATGAACATCAAGACCCATCATATGTCCAAGGCCATGAGGCATAAACATGGCATGTGCACCTTCGCGAACAGCATCTTTAGGATTACCTTTCATAATTCCCAGGCTGGTTAATCCCTCAGCAATTATTCTTGCTGCTTCCAGATGAATATCACGGTAAGGAATTCCTGGCTTTATTAAAGTTGTTGTATGATTAATTGCATCCAACACAATATTATAAATATCCTTTTGCTTTTTTGAGAATTTACCTCCAACAGGAACCGTTCTGGTATGGTCGCTGGCATAGTGCATGGTAGTTTCTGCTCCGGTATCGGTTAACATTAACCTCCCTTCCTGCAACATATTACTGTGATCATGATTATGTAATGTTTCACCATTTTGTGATAAAATAATTGGAAATGATAACAAACCACCATGAGCTAAAGCTATTCCTTCTACAGTCCCTGCAATTTCCTGCTCATAAATACCCGGTTTGGACATTTTCATTGCTGTAGCATGCATTTTATAACCAATCGCTGAAGCTTTAATTAGTTCTTCAATTTCATATTGATCTTTAATGGAACGTAATTCTACTACAGCTTTAATTAACTCTACTGAAACAAAGTTTTCTGCTTCGCTATGGTTTATTTCCAAAAGATTGCTAAACTGAATGATTGTGTCGCCTCTATAAAATGGCAGAACATGAATATTTCTATTTTGATTATTTGCATTACGCAAATAATTACCCAACTGATCAAAAGGTTCGGTATTTTCTACACCTATTTCAGAAGACAGTTCTTTAATGGTAGGTTGAGGCCCCATCCATATAATGTCATCAATACTAAAATCATTGCCGAATAAATACTCTTTACCCGAATCCAGGTCTATTAATCCTGCTAAATTCGGCAAATCCAAACCAAAGAAATACAGAAAAGAACTATCTTGCCTGAAATGATATGCATTGGACGGATAATTAAATGCCGCTTCTTTATTCCCTAAAAAAAGTACCAAACCGCCTTTAAGCTTGTTTTTTAAGCGATTACGCCTTTCAATATAAACATCTTTTTTAAACATAGTATATAGATTTATTTGATAATTAGCATTTTAAAAACAAAACGAATTTACGTCAGTTTTTTTGAAAAAACAAAGGACGAAAAATTTAATTCAATTTAAAAATAAGACCATTATTTTTTAAAAAAGTTTGATAAATAAGAAAAAAAAATTCACTGCAAAATTAACAGAATACAGATCAAATGAAACGTTTGCGGGTTATGAACATTAATATTCTATATATCAAGACCTATTATTGAAAAAATAAACTGCGAATAGGCTTGCGTATTTCAATTTATTTATTATATTCGCACTTTATCAACATCTTATTAACAAAAATACTTTAAAAATAAAAGCTATGCCTTACAGAAGACTCCCCAATACGGACAACTCCAGACAAAAGGCATTAATAAATGCCTATAAAAAAGGAAAAGAACTTACCCCCATGGACTTAGCATTTAAACAAAGTACATTTCAACGTGTTCAATCTTTCCTTCCAAAATGGGAAAAGGCTATGACTGAATATAAAAATACTTATGAAATACAAACCCGAAATAACAAAGAATACCTGAAAAAGTTAAAAAAGGCAAGGCTCTATATTTCACACTTTATTCAGGTACTAAATATGGCTATTATCCGTGGTGAATTACAGCCTTCGGTTAGAAATTTTTATAGCCTTGAAGCTTACGAAACAAAACTACCTACTTTAAATACTGAATCTGATATAATAGAATGGGGCAAAAAGTTAATTGATGGTTCAATGGCTCGCAAACTAAAAGGCCACACACCCATAACCAATCCAACAATAGCTTTAGTAAAAGTTCATTACGACAACTTTACGGAAGCTTATAAGTTCCAGAAAACATTACAAAAAAATCATGGCAGGGCTTTAAATCATCTTGCAGAATTAAGAAAAGAAGCAGATGATATTATTTTAAATGTATGGAACGAAGTGGAAGATACATTTAAAGATTTACCCGATGACATAAAACGAGAAAAAACGCAAAAATATGGTGTGGTATATGTATACCGCAAAAATGAGATCGGCCGAATCAGTTTATTCAGAAACGATGAGGCAAAAATTATTTAAACCGTTCCTTTTTATGCTGCCGCTGATAAAACTGGTATAAAAATAATAAAAGAAAGATAATACTTACAAAAAGATAACCATAAGAGCCTTCAGATGCACCAAGTGAATCAATTTGTTCACCAACCTGATCTGCATAAAAATAGTAGAATAATACAGCCATTGCATTATTAATAAAATGTCCTAAAATTGGAACCCATATTGATCCGCTTAAATAAAATAAATAGCCCAAAAGAATACCAATAATCATCCGTGGTATAAATCCATAAAACTGAATATGCATAAAACTAAAAAAGAAAGCGGCAATAATAATTCCCCAATGAATATTTTTTGTCCATTCAGCAAATAATCGCTGAATAACACCCCTAAATATTAGTTCTTCACCTACAGCAGGTAAAATAGCAATCATAAAAATATTAAATGCCAAACTACCTACCCTGTCCATTCTTAAAAATGCTTCA
>CAZSIC010000055.1:0-21456 GCA_964606845.1 uncultured Bacteroidales bacterium | reverse complement strand
CAATATAACACAAAAATTATATATACATCATTTTCGGGTGAGGCGACACAAATTGTAAAACAATACTTTAATCAAGGATATAAAAAGATTGTAGCTGTTGGTGGCGATGGAACTGTAAATGAGGTTGCCTCGGCAATTACAGTAACAGAGGGTGTATTAGGAATTGTGCCAACAGGTTCGGGAAACGGGCTCGCCAGGCATCTTAAAATCCCTATGAATATTAAAAAAGCTTTATCGGTTATTGAAAAAGGGCATCAAATAAAAATAGATTTTGGAACCATTAACGATCAGAAATTTTTTTGTACTACAGGCGTAGGGTTTGATGCACATATTGGGCATGTTTTTTCTAAAGCTCAGGGCCGTGGATTTGCAAGTTATTTAAAAGCAACACTCTCAGAATTTAAGCGATACCAGCCCATGCGTTATGAAATAACGATGAACGGTACCACTATTATGCGCGATGCTTTTCTGATTACTTTTGCCAATGCTTCACAATATGGTAATAATGCACATATAGCACCTAAAGCGCAAATTAATGACGGGAAACTGGATGTGGCAATTATGAAAGCTTTTCCAGTTGTTTCCGCTCCAAACCTGGGCACTCGTTTATTTACTAAAAATATTGACAAAAGCCGCTTTGTAGAAACATACCAGTGTAAAAAAATTGTGGTTAAGCGTAAAAATTCAGATGTTATACATTATGACGGAGAACCGGGAGAAATGGGTGAAGTTTTGAATATTAAAGTGGTTCCTCAAGGTTTAAATGTTATTGTTAGTTAATTTTTTTATTTTTCAGCCTTTCAATTAACTCAAATACTGCCGGACATACCTGCGAATTTTTCAAAGTAAGGTTTAATATCTGATAAAACCGTGTACGATCAGTATGCGGGTATTCCCTGCAAGCTTTTGGGCGATATTCGTAAACCATGCAATAATTATCGGATAGCAGAAAGGGACAGGGTGTTTGTTTAAATACATAATCACCTTCGCTATCTATATAAAGATATTGCTCAACAAATTGCGAGGGTTTGATCTTTAAATGCTTTGCAAGTCTTTCAACATCTTTATCATAAAGAGTAGGACTAATTGTTTTGCAGCAGTTGGCGCAATCCAGGCAATCTATCTCATGGAAAACTTCATCATGGAGTTCATGAACGATTTTATCCAGATTTTTTGGTTTTTTCTTTTTTAACCGGGTAAAAAAGGTTTTGTTTTCTTGTAACAAATCCAATGCCCGATGTTTAAGTTCAGTAATTGTTATATGATTAAAAAAGTTCATTATTCACTAGGCCTGATATAATTTCTTATTTTATCTCTTAATCCTGCTGTACTTATTTGTGAAAGGAATAGCCCGCCGATTACTAGAGAAATCCCAAAGATTTTGGTGATATTTATGATTTCTCCTAATACAACAAAAGCTATAATAGCTGTTAATACAGGGATAAGGTTTGTGAAAGCATTGGCTTTTCCAACACCAATTCTTTTAATGGCAAAGGTAAAAAAGATAAAAGCAAATGAAGACCCAAAAAATGCCAGTTCGAGCAAAGGAATCCAAGCATCAGGAGATAATCCGGTTTGTTTAAAATCATTAAAATCAAAAATGAAAAACAGAGGAGCAAATAAAAATATCCCTATAAAGTTGTGATAAGTAACAATACTAATCGAGTTGTATTTGTCTGATAATTTCTTAATAACCATTGAATATCCGATGGCAGCAACAACAGCAAGCATTAACATAGTAATGCCCAAAGGAGAAACAGTTAACCCTTCGTTTTTTTCAAAAATAATAAAGCTTACGCCGATAATTGAAAAAACAATACCCATCAGATTCATTCGTGTAATTTTTTCATTCAGAAAAAACGATGAGGCAAATGAAGTAAACAAAGGAATTGTAGCAATAATTACGGCAGACAGGGTTGATGAAACAAGTTTAACACCATAACTTTCGCCTATAAAATAGAGGAATGGGTTAAATACCGAAACCAATAAAAAATATTTAAAATCTCCTTTTCGAATTTTTTCAATTTTCTTGAGAGGATACATTAATGCAAAAAGGAAAATGGAAGATATAATGAGCCGGAAAAATACAGTAGTAATAGGATTATAAAATTGATATACTATTTTATACCAGATAAAGGTAAAACTCCAAAAAATCATTGCCAAACTCACGGCAATGTAAGCGGTTGCCATATTTTTTTTCATAACAGGGTGCGAAGTTATTATTTAATTCCTGAATTTGATGACTGAATAGCGAAAAAAATACTCGATTTTTTGTTTAAGTTAAAATGGAATATATTTGTGTTCTGTAGAAACTAATTTAAGCCAATGAATCCAACATCTATTCTCATTAAAATACGTAAGATAGTACGTTCGATTAATATTGAGTCGAAAAAAATTCAAAAAGATCACGGATTAAGCATCCCGCAATTGCTTTGTCTCGAATATTTGCGTAAGTCGGAAAATTTTCAGACTACACAAAAAAACATTAGAGATTACCTGAATTTAAATTCGAGTACAGTAACCGGTATTATTAATCGTTTAGAAAAAAAAGGATGTATTGCACGTTTGCCCAAAAAAGATGATAAGAGAACCACTTATATTGTACTCACATCAAAAGGTTCTGAACTTTTAGATAAAACACCGCCTTTGTTGCACGAGCGGCTTTCAAAACAGCTGGAAACCATATCAGGTCAACGGCAACAAGAAATTAATGATGCGCTGGATTTAATTATTAAATACCTTGATATTGACAGTGTTGATGCCTCTCCTTTAATTACTGTTGATGAAAATATTCATTATGAAAATAGCTAATTGTTCTGCCAGAACAATATTTATTAATATTTTAATTGTTAATTTATTGGGAACTAGTAAATACAACTATTTTAAGCTTGTTGTCAATTTGTTTTTTTGTTAAAAATGGTTAATTTTGTCGTGCCGAAACAATTGTTTTATTTCTTGATTAGTTATTAGCATTAGCTTTTATTAATTTTAAAATGTGTTTTCATATTGCTATGAAAAACAATTGTTTTTATAAATATTATATTTTATGAAAAAACTTTTTGATTTAGAAAAGATAATTACACTCCGGCATGAATTACACAAACATCCGGAGCTATCAGATTCCGAAGCGCAAACAGCACTTCGGATTATTAACTTTATGGAATCTTATCATCCCGACCAGATTGTAACCGAAATTGGAGGGCATGGTGTTGCTTTTGTTTTTAAGGGAAATAAAGAAGGCCCTTCAGTACTTTTTCGCTGTGAACTTGATGGTTTACCAATTGATGATTTAATCGATAAAGATTATCGCTCACAAACTGATGGTGTAGGCCATAAGTGTGGACATGATGGCCATATGTCTATTATTGCCGGATTAGCTGATGCTTTTTCCAAAAACAGACCCGAAAGAGGTCAGGTGGTTTTAATGTTTCAGCCTGCCGAAGAAAATGGGCAGGGAGCCTATCGGGTAGTTAATGATGAGCGGTTCAAGCAATTAAAGGTTGATTATGTTTTTGCTTTGCATAATCTGCCAGGATACAAAAAGGGAACCGTTGTTTTAGGCGAGGATACTTTTGCATCAGCATCTAAAGGGATGATTATTAAATTAACCGGGAAAACATCTCATGCCGGAGAGCCGGAAAATGGAAATAGTCCGGCAATTGCAATGGCTGATATTGTTAAAGAATTAACTTTTTTACCACAAAAGGAAAATGCTTTTAACAGTTTTACCTTGGTAACGATAATTCATGCCCGACTTGGCGAAATCGCTTTTGGGACAACGCCTGGGTATGCTGAAGTAATGGCTACACTTAGGTCGTATACCAATTCTGATATGGAAGTTCTTACATATGAAGCAGAAAAAATTGCAGAAAAAAATGCGCAAAAAAGTAACCTTAAATATGAAATTTCATATGTTGAAGAATTTCCCGCAACCATTAACAAAAATAATCTTGTTCAGCAATTAGAACAGGTTGCAATTGCAAATCAAATTCCGGTTGAGCAGTTGGAAAAACCTTTTCGCTGGTCAGAAGATTTTGCACATTTTACACTGCAATTTCCTGGAGTGCTTTTTGGTTTAGGATCAGGTTTAGATCAGCCACAGTTGCATAATCCGGATTACGACTTTCCTGATGATATTATTGAAAATGGAGTTAGAATGTTTTATGGAATATATCAGCAAATCATAAAAAATGAGCAGAAATAGTTATGGCAGGAACTTCAGTAATTGAAATAGACCGATCAGCATTAATTCATAATTTAAATTTTTTACAATATTATCTCGGTAATGAAGTTAAAATATCTTCTGTAATAAAATCTAATGCTTATGGGCATGGTATTGAGCAGTTTGTTCCTATAGCCGAAATGGCAGGGATAGGCCATTTTTCAGTATTTAGTGCCGATGAAGCCCATTCAGTTTGCAGTGTTAAAAAAGCAGAAACTGATGTAATGATCATGGGTTGGATGTCGGATGAAGAAATAGAGTGGGCTATTGAAAATGAACTTGAATTCTTTGTTTTTGAAATCATCAAATTGGAAAAGGCAGCAGAGAAAGCAAAGAAACTGAATAAAGTTGCTAAAATACATATTGAGGTCGAAACCGGAATGAACCGAACGGGTTTTACCCAAAAGCAGCTGGTAAAAGTTGTAAAGTTTATTAAAGATAACAGAGATCTTTTTTATATTAAAGGACTTTGTACGCATTATGCCGGGGCAGAAAGTATTGCCAACCATGTTCGTATACAAAAGCAAATTCGTAAATATAATCATCTTTATAAATGGTTATATAACCGCGATATTATTCCGGAAATACGCCATACAGCCTGTTCTGCAGCTGCAATTACTTATCCGCGTACACGAATGGATATGGTGCGAATTGGGATTTTACAATATGGTTTTTGGCCAACACGTGAAACGTTTATTCAATATATTCATAAAAGAATGGATAAAACAGACCCTTTGATGCGGGTTTTAAGCTGGAAAAGCCAGATAATGTCTATTAAAAAAATAAAAACCGGCGAGTTTGTTAGTTATGGTACGGCTTACCTTGCGCAGGAAGAAAAAGTAATTGCTATTGTGCCGGTTGGTTATGCTCATGGATATAGCCGATCTCTAAGCAACCAGGGACGAGTAATTATAGATGGGCAGGGGGCTCCCGTTATTGGTGTAGTTAATATGAATATGCTGATTGCAGATGTGACACATATTGATGGAGTTAAACGCGGCGATGAAGTAATTTTGATAGGAAAAGATAATGGAATTGAAATCACACTGGCATCTTTTGCTGATTTTAATAATCAGTTAAATTACGAGTTGCTGGCAAGATTACCCATGACAATTCCCAGAAAAGTAATAAATTAGCATAAAATATTTTATACTAAAAAATATAGCGATGGCGTTCTTAGAACTTGATAGAGAAAAATTAAAATTTAATTTCAATTATTTAAAATCAATATTAGATAAGCATGATATTAAATTTGGCGTAGTGTCAAAATTGCTTTGTGGCAACGAAGACTACTTAAAAGAATTAATTAATCTTGGTGTAGAGCAAATTTTAGATGCACGTATTGATAACCTCAGAGTAGTAAAAAAACTCGATCCTGAAATTGAAACAGTTTATATCAGGCCTCCATCCAAGCGTGGAATAAAAAATGTAGTTAAATATGCTGATATTAGTTTTAATACTGAATTTAGCACTATTAAGCTGCTTTCTGACGAAGCTAAACGTCAAAAGAAAAAACATAAGGTAATGATAATGATTGAAATGGGAGACTTGCGAGAGGGGGTGCTGGGTGAGGAATTTATCGATTTTTATGGGCGAATTTTTAAATTGCCAAATATTGAGGTTGTTGGGATAGGTACAAATTTAAATTGTTTAAATGGGGTAATGCCCAGCCAGGATAAGTTAGTACAACTTTGTTTATACGAACAACTGGTAGAGGCTAAATTCAAGCGCAATATTCCTTATGTTTCAGGCGGCTCTTCTGTAACATTGGAATTGGTTTTTAAAAATATTATTCCCGAAGGGATATCTCATTTCAGAATAGGAGAGACATTATTTATGGGAAATAATTTATTTACAGAAGAAGATATTCCTGAAATGAAACATGATATTTTTAAATTAAACACAGAAATCATAGAGTTGACTGAAAAGCCTGTTGTGCCTACAGGAGAAATTGGAACAAATGTTGCAGGTGAAGTTAAATCTTTTGATGATGAAGATTATGGAAAAACTTCATATCGTGCAATTCTTGATGTAGGATTGCTAGACATAGACCCCAAAAATATGGTTCCTATGGATAAAGAGGTTGAAATAACCGGAGCAAGCTCTGATATGATTGTTGTTGACTTTGGATCTGATAAACCTAAATATAAAGTAGGTGACTTGCTACCTTTCAAATTAAATTATATGGGAGCTTTAAGTGTCTTGGGTTCAAAATATATACGAAAAGTAGTCGTTTAAAATAAATAGTGAATTTGCAATTTTTTTACTATTTTTAATAGATCAATTTCATAACATAATTTTAAATTATAATCAATCATGATTGAAAAAACAGATAATGTTCAAAACACTGATAAGTATGAACAAATTTATAATGATCCTATAAAAATGGGAATATTAAAAATACTTGAAAAAGAATCTACCTGTTCATTAGGACAAATTATTCAGAAAATGATGCTTTCAAATGTAACAGGGCCTGAGCATATCCTGGAATTAAGAAATATCGGATTAGTTAATAAAACCGGTAACCCTCCAACTTTTCAATTAAATAAGGAAAAATATCAGGAATTTTTAAAACATTTTGCCGCTAATTAACGTTAACTACAAAGAAATTTATTGGAAAATATTTTTATTTTTTCAAAAAAAGTTGCTTCTTTGCACTTTTTTTAGTATTGTTATGAGTTTTGGGGTTAATAGTAGTGGCTTTTACCATACAATTTTATCAATTAATATTATTTTATCGTTGCAATAAATCCCATTTTTTTTGCCCAATTATTAATGTTTGAAAACGAGAGGCTGAGATGAGACAGTTAAAAATTACAAAATCTATCACGAACCGTGATAGTTCTTCTCTAGAAAAATATTTACAGGATGTAGGAAAAGAGGAGATGATTACCGCCGAAGAAGAAGTAGAACTGGCGCAAAGGATTAAAAAAGGAGACAGGGCTGCACTTGAGCGTTTAACCAAAGCCAATTTAAGGTTTGTTATTTCTGTAGCCAAACAATACCAGTTCCAGGGATTGAGCTTGCCAGATTTAATAAATGAAGGAAATTTAGGCTTAATAAAAGCAGCAGAACGTTTTGACGAAACCAAAGGATTTAAATTTATCTCCTATGCTGTATGGTGGATACGACAGTCAATTTTGCAAGCTATTGCAGAGCAATCCAGAGTTGTTCGACTGCCTCTAAATAAGGTTGGCTCATTAAATAAAATTCATAAAGCCTATTCAACTTTAGAACAACAGTTCGACAGAACACCAACGGCTGAAGAATTAGCTAAATTTGTTGATTTACCAAAAGATAAAGTTGAAGATACATTACAACTTTCAGGTAAACCTTTATCAGTAGATGCTCCTTTTGCCGAAGGCGAAGAAGGAAGTTTATTGGATGTTATGGAAAACACCGATTCTCCTAATGCTGACAATACATTACTCGAAGAATCATTGGCTAAAGAGGTAGAAAGAACTTTGAGCATTCTACCCGAAAAAGAACGCCTGGTACTCAAATTTTATTATGGTATTGGCGGTAAAGAATTATCATTAGAGGAAATAGGTGTTGAACTTGGACTTACCCGTGAAAGAGTTCGTCAAATAAAAGAAAAAGCAATTCGAAGATTAAGACATTCATCAAAAAATAAGCTTCTTAAGAAATATTTGGGTTAATAATTCAGAATTAGCTTATTAAGTCCACTGAAATCACGGTGGACTTTTTTTATGCAAAATTTTAAATAAATTGTTCAAGCAATATATTTTATTGCTAAATTTAGTTCATAAAATTATTGCATATGAACAATAAAAGATCTAGTGGATTTGGTACTGCCCCTGTATTTTTTACAGCTATTTCAACCATTTTGGGAGCCATTTTATTTTTGCGTTTTGGGTTTGCTGTCGGAACTCTTGGTTCTTTGGGTGTGTTGATCATTCTAATTGTCGGTCACTTTGTTACCATTCCTACGGCATTTGCAATTTCTGAAATTGCTACCAACCAACGAGTAGAAGGCGGAGGCGAATATTTTATTATTTCCCGCTCGTTTGGATTAAATATTGGCGGAACCATAGGGATTGCTTTATTCATGTCCCAGGCTATTAGTGTGGCTTTTTATGTCATTGCTTTTACCGAAGCTTTTGAGCCGGTTTTTAACTGGGCTCGTGATGTGCATAACTTAAACCTTCCTCGCCAGGTAATTAGTTTGCCGGCCATGGGTTTACTAGCAATTCTTATTTTAAAAAAGGGAGCTAACCTTGGTGTTAAAGCATTATATGTTGTCGTGGCTATTTTGTTTTTTTCGCTCTTTTTATTTTTTATAGGAAAAACCCCTTATGCTGAAACTGCACAAGCCGGGATTTCCAGTACTCCAATGAGAAACATGGATGATTTTTTTATTGTTTTTGCCATTATATTTCCTGCTTTTACCGGTATGACAGCTGGTGTAGGTTTATCTGGTGACCTGAAAAATCCCGGAAAGTCTATTCCTTTAGGGACTGTCGCTGCTACAATTACCGGAATTATTGTATATCTTTTTATTATTTTAAAGTTAGTAAAAACAGCATCACCTGAAGATTTAATAAATAATCAATTAATTATGGCCGATGTAGCTACCTGGGGGAAAATAGTTATTCCTTTGGGTCTTGCTGCATCAACCATTTCTTCAGCTTTGGGTTCAGTGATGGTTGCACCCAGAACACTTCAGGCTCTTGGAGTGGACAGGACATTTCCTTTTCAGAGATTTAATATGGTCATGGCTAAAGGAAAAGGAAAAACAAACGAACCATTTAATGCATCGTTTATAACAGTTCTTATTGCCTTTGTTTTTGTTGCTTTGGGAGATGTTAACGCCGTTGCCCGTATTATTTCCATGTTTTTTATGGTTACTTATGGATCTTTATGTTTAATCTCCTTTTTAAATCATTTTGGCTCTTCTCCTTCATACAGGCCAACTTTCCGCTCACATTGGATTTTATCTCTTATTGGATTCGTATTTTCTGTTTACCTGATGTTTAAAATGGATTCGTTATACGCTATTCTTTCCATTATTTTTATGATAATATTATATATATACATTAGTAATTATCATAAAGACCGACAGGGCCTTGAATCTATTTTTAGGAGTGCTTTGTTTCAGATCAATAGAAATTTGCAGGTTTATTTACAAAAGAATCAAAGTATTAAGAAAAAGGAAAAGTGGCATCCATCTGCTGTTTGTGTAACAGAAGCCAGTTCAGACAGGGATAATGCTTTCCGCTTGTTAACATGGTTGTCGCATAAATATGGATTTGGTACTTATATAAAATACATACAAGGGTATTACAGCAGAGCCGCCTATGATGAAGCAAAAAAGGCTCTGGATTTATTGATTGAACGTGCCGAATCTCGGAAAAGCCATGTGTATGTTGATACGATTGTTTCTCCATCCTATACTTCTGCCATTGCCCAAATTATCCAATTGCCCGGAATATCAGGCCTTGAAAATAATATGATACTTTTTGAGTATGACAAAAAGGATCCTAAAAACCTGGGTCAAATTGTCGAGAATTATTCTTTGGTGCGTTCTGGTAAATATGATGTGTGTATACTTGGAGGTTCTAATCGTGGAGTAAATTATAAAGAGGGTATTCATATTTGGGTTCGTAGAGTTGATGAAGAAAATCTTAATTTTATGGTTTTATTGAGCTATATTATTTTAGGGCATCCTGATTGGAAGAGTGGGAAAGTTAAAATATTTAATGTAAGGAGTAAACGTCGGGATGATGAGACGACTGACCATCTGCTTGAGCTTGTAAAAACCGGACGCTTGCCTATTTCTTTGAGTAATGTTGAGTTTGTCGATATTGACGAAGGAATGAACCTGAAAGAGATTATCAATGAAAAATCAATGAAAGCAGGTTTAACGATGTTAGGATTTAGAAGCGAGCAAATTAAGCACGAAGGCTTAAAATTATTTGAAGGATTTAATGATTTGGGAGATATCCTTTTTGTTAATGCATATAAAATAAAGGAAATAGATTAATGGGTTGACTTTTTAATGTTATGGCTTAGTTTTTAGATTTTTTATAGCTGAAAATGCATGGTCAATATCCTTGTCTCTTAATAAAATGGTAATTTCATTGGTTGTTGATATTACTTCTAAAATGTTTATACCCTCCCAGGCCAGTTTTCGGAAAATGTAATAATACAATCCTGGCTGGTCGATATTTTCGGCGGGTAACTTAATGGTAATAGATGATAGTCTATAACGGTAGGAAATTAATTTTTCACCTTCAAAAATTATCGGAATCTCATTCTTTAATAAATCGCTTAGTACAAATGTGGTTTCATATACACCCTGAGAAATTGTGTAAAAGAAATCATCCCTGTCGGCTATTTTTTTTAATAAGGCTTGTTGTTTTTTTAATAATGTATCAGAATTACGAAAGGTGTAATCTGTAAGGTTTGAACGGACAATAATATCTCCAAACCATGTGGCAAGTTTTTCTACTCTTTGCGTAATCCCAGCATTATTTGCTATTTGTAAGCGGCGCAGCGACATTAAAATGGCTGAAACATTTACTTTTTTTAATAATTTGGCTTCTACTTCGGGTTTTAATTTTTGGGCTAGTGCCGAATAGTTTATTATTCCATCGGTTATAGATTCGGTTATAAATGGCTTTTTACTGATAATTTCTTCAACAGCCTGAGATATGGTTATCATAATTAATATTATTAACAAAATGTTAAATATATAACAAAATGTTAAAAATGTGTATATTTTAGTTTGATTTTTTTTTCTATCACCTTTTACGAATCTAAATTAGCAAATAAAAAAGCGTATGAATGTATTAAAATTTGGAGGAACTTCCATTGGAACTGATAATCAAATTAAAAAAGTTGTTGATTATTTGAGTAAAAAGCCTGAAGATATGGTTGTTGTGTTTTCAGCTTTTTCAGACATTACAAATTATTTGTCGGAATTTGTAAAGCAAGTAATAGAGGGTGAAATTGTTATTGCAGAACAATTGGTTTTGCTTATTGAAGAAAAGCACGGGAAAATGATTCATAAACTTTTTCAAACAGAAAACTTCAGGCAACTTGCGCTAAAAAAACTTAATGCATCACTTTTATTTTTAAAACGCTACTTTCAAAAGAAAATCTATGAATCGCAGGAAAATGAGATCATGGTACAGGGTGAGCTTTTGTCTGGCATGATAATTTATCTCTATATGCTTGAATCAGGAATTGACGTTGGTTATCTGGACGCGCTTAAATTTCTAAAATTGAATAGTTTAGGTGAACCTGACTATAAATATATTCAGAAAAAATTATCAAGGGAGATAAAGCGTCAAATGGGTTGTAGGTTTTATATTACCAATGGATTTATTTGTTTAGATGCCCGAAAGCGGATAAGTAACCTGGGAAGAGGAGGCAGCGATTATACAGCAACAATAATTGCCAAAACATTGCAGGCAAAAAAGGTAGAAATATGGACAGATATTGACGGATTACAAAATAATGACCCGCGATATGTAAACGAAACTCATTCTATCCGTCATTTATCATATGACGAAGCTTCTGAATTGGCATATTTTGGAGCCAAAATATTACACCCTACAAGTATTATCCCTGCCCAACAAATCAATATTCCAATTGCTATTAGAAATTCGTTTAACTTAAAGGCTGAAGGTACGCTTATCGATAATAATACTCTTGAAAGGAAATTATCGGCAATAGCTGCCAAAGATGGAGTAACCATTATTAAAATTAAATCAGGGCGAATGATGCATGCTTATGGGTTTCTAAGAAAACTTTTCGAAATTTTCGAAAAGTTTGAAACTCCTGTAGATATGCTTACCACATCAGAAATATCGGTTGCCATGACCATTGATCATTGTAAATACTTAATAGAAATTGTTGATCAATTAAAAAAGCTTGGCGCCGTTGAAGTTATTCATAATCAAAGTATTGTTTGTATAGTAGGTAACTTTGAATCACAAAAAAATATTGTGGTTGGGCAAATTATCAAAGGCCTCGACCAAATTCCTTTTCAGATGATCTCGTTTGGAGCCAGTAAAATTAACCTTTCTATAGTTGTTCATACAGAACACAAGCAAGAAGCTTTGCAATTATTAAATCATAAACTATTTAGAACCGAGAGATGTTTAGTAGCCAATTAGCCAATAGGTTAAATAACCTTAAAACGCCATTCTATTTTTATGATACTGCTTTACTGCAGAAAACATTATTAGCTATTGTTAATGCGGCCAAAAGATTTAACTATCATCTTCATTATGCTGTAAAAGCCAATGCCAATAGCCGTATTTTGCAAATTATTTCGGATTTCGGGTTAGGGGCTGATTGTGTAAGTGGCAATGAAATTAAGCTGGCGCTGGCAAATGGTTTTAGTGCTGATAAGATTGTATTTGCTGGCGTAGGTAAAACCGACGAAGAATTGCAATTGGCAGTTGACAAGAATATTTTTTGTGTGAATTGTGAATCATTGCAAGAACTTGAAATTCTCAATACAATAGCAGGTATACAAAATAAGAAAATGCACATTGCATTACGCATAAATCCTGATATTGATGCTCAAACACATAAACACATTACTACAGGTTTAAAATACAATAAGTTCGGACTATCGTTGATGGATGTGGAATATGTAATTAGAAATATAAAAAAGTATTCACATTTGTTGATAGATGGGTTGCATTTTCATATTGGATCCCAAATTACAAACAATTTGGTATTTAAAGATTTATGTGGCCGTGTAAATTCAATTTTAGACATTTTTTCTCAAAATAATATTTGCATTCAAGATGTTAATTTGGGTGGTGGTTTAGGGATCGACTACTCAATGCCTGAAAATCAAGTTCCTGATTTTCAAGCTTATTTTGATGTTTTTTATCAAAACCTAAAAGTTGAATCCTGGCAAAAAATTCATTTTGAGCCCGGTAGGGCAGTCGTTGGACAAGCCGGGATATTAATTACCCGGGTACTTTATGTGAAAAAAAATGGCAGCCGGAAAACGATCATTGTCGATGCCGGATTTACCGAATTATTAAGACCTGCATTATATCAGGCAAAACATAAAATAAAAAATATTTCTTCTCAATCCGCTGAAATGCAATACGATATTGCCGGGCCGCTTTGCGAAACTGCCGATTATTTTGGGAAAGATCTTTTCTTGCCGGAAACAAAACGTGGCGATTTATTGGCCATTTATTCTGCCGGGGCATACGGCGAGGTTATGGCTTCGAATTATAATTTACGGCCACTTGCTGGTAAATTTTTCTCCGATAATTTATTGAAAGAGCATTCAATATTAGTTAATAATTTTGAGCAGTAGAAGCTTTTAATTGCAGCATAATAGTTAACAGCATTGCTATTTTGAAAAAAAGATAAAAAGATGCAAAATACCATAATTGAGGTATTGTTTGATAATCCCCGGTGAAATACTTTTGTCCCTGAAATTAATAACCAATTAAATCAAAAAAAAATGAAGAAAATAATTTTGCTTATATTAAGCAATTTGGTACTGATTAGCTTAATGAATGCACAGGAGAGTAACTTAGAAGAAGGTAAAGAACATGAAACCATAAGTGAGAGCATTTTTGACTCAGAAAGTCAAAAAAAACTGCACTTTGGTGGTTACGGGCAAATTGATTATAACCAGCCTCTGGATAAAGATTATTATCGTAACGGAAAGTTGGATGTGCACCGTTTAATTCTTTTTGCAGGCTACAAATTTAATTCGAAGACCAAATTCATTACAGAAATTGAATTCGAGCATGTTTCGGAAGTTTATATAGAACAGGCTTATCTCGATTATCGGTTGTTTGATAATATGTCGGTAAAGGGTGGATTGTTGTTGATTCCCATGGGAATAATCAATGAGTATCATGAGCCACCATCATTTAACGGAGTAGAAAGGCCTAATGTAGACAAAGTAATTGTTCCAACTACCTGGCGTGAAATTGGTTTGGGTGTGGATGGAAGAATCAATGTTGCTTCTTTACGTTACCAGCTTTATTTGGTAAATGGTTTTAATGGTTACGATGGCGAAGGAGTTTTTAAAGGCTCCAACGGATTGCGCAGTGGCCGGCAAAAAGGAGCAGAATCTTATATCAGCTCACCCAATGTTTCAGCTAAAATCGATTATTCAGGCATTAGCGGTTTAAAACTTGGCCTTTCAGGTTATTTTGGGGAATCACAAACTACATTATATAATGGATTGGATAAAAATGACCAGGCGGCAAAATCCGTGGCCGATTCATCAGTTATTGGAATAAATATGATTGGATTAGATTATCGTTATTCCATTTCAGGGTTTCATACACGAGGACAATTTGTGTATGGAAAATTTGCAAATGTAGATGAGTATAACGCATTTACAAACAAAGATTTAGGTGAATCTATGATGGGCTATTATGCTGAAATCTCTTATGATATTTTCAATCATAATGCATCCATTAAAAATGAGCTAACTCCATTCTTCCGTTTTGAAAAATACAACACGCATCAATCTGTAATTTCTGGCATGATTCAGAACGACTCGTATGATATTACCGAATTAATTTTCGGATTTGCTTTTAAAATGGATCGTGGAGCTGCTTTTAAGGTTGATTATCAAATGTATAAGAATGCAGGAGAAAGCAACTTTAATTCAATTTTAAACATGGGAGTAGGCGTTTGGTTTTAAACCAATCGCTTACTTTTTTTAATTTTTAATGGGATGAAAATTTTTTTTATCATATTATTTCTTTTAGCAACAATTTTCTTAAATGCTAAGGAGCCTAAGTTGGTTCATAAATTTGAGAAAGAAGTTTCTAAATTTTATCATGTTGATGATATAACCCTTTCGGAGATAGCTGAGTTGTCTTCCGGAAAAGATTTATTTTATAATGTATTTGCAAAGACAGAAAGGATAGGTCGTGCAGTTTTAACCTCTGCATCCGGAAGATTTGATCATTTTGATTTTATGATTGTATTTAATAATGAATTTCAAATAGTATATCTGAAAATTTTAACTTACAGGTCACAATATGGAGCAGAAATAATGTCGAAAAAGTGGTTAAAACAATTTTATAATAAGCAGCCTGCAGCTTTTAATTATGGTAATGATATACAGGCAATTTCCGGGGCTACATTATCTGCGCAGTCTTTAACGCAGACAATTAATGATATTAAAAAAAAGCTTCATCAAGAATTTAGTGATTAGGGTTTTCAAGTTTTTCCTTGATTTTATTTTCAATGGAAAGGAGTAAATGAACATCGGTTTCGCCTAAAATCATTAATCGTTCCATAATTCGGTTATAAATGGCAGAATCTTTTTTAAAACCGATGGTTTCAAGTAAGTTTTTAGTTTTATTTTTTAATGTGATTAATTCAGCCTGGTCAGCATTTGGGCCAGGCATTTCTTTTGAATCATAGTTTAACCTGGAGAGCGTGTAAGCATATATCATTACTGACTGAGCCAGATTTAACGATGGGTAAACAGTTTTCATGGGAACCGAAGTAACAATATCGCACAATTTGAGCTCACTGTTTGTTAAGCCACTTTCTTCGCGTCCAAAAACAATGGCTACATTCTGAATACTATTTGCTTTGGCTTTTATTAAATCATTGATTTTATCAATGGGATAAAAATCCTCGTTCACACGGCGCTTTTTTGCAGAGGTTCCGATAATCCAATCCATATTTTTTACCGCTTCATTCAGGGAAGAAAAGATTTTTGCCTTTTCAAGAATTTCCTGTGAAGCATGAGCAACCCATCCGGCTTTTTCATCTAAATGTGCTTTGGTATTCACTAACCTCAACGATGTAAATCCCATCGTTTTTATGGCTCGAGCTGCGGCTCCAATATTTTCGGGTACTGCAGGTTCTACAAGGATAAAGTGTATTTGCATAATATTATTAAAATCACACTTCGACAAGCTCAGTGTGACATTAAAATTTTGTCATATTGAGTTTGTCGAAATAGACAAAATTTATTCGTTTAATCTTAACTGATAATTTATTCCCTCATTAATAAAACGGTTAATAGGGTAAAGCGCTTTAAAGGTATCCCTGATCTCCTGTGCAAATGTATCTGAAGTAACCTGTTTTTCGCTGATTTTTTTCATTACCGTGTAGTGTTTATATTTAAGCAGGTCAATGTCTTCAAAGTCTTTAGGAAAACCTTTTGGTGCTTTTTTTAGCATCTCATCTCGGATGATTCCATTAAAATGTTTTTTGAAATCTTCGTTTTCAATGATTTTTTTAAAATCATCAGTATTTTCAAAAATTTCGGTTCTAACTGCTTTTAATCGATCGGCTGGAGGCATATAAATTCCTCCTGCAAGGAAACAATTATCGGGTTCCAGATGAATATAATACCCGGCATACCCGGCATTTCTACCTCCGGGAGCAATAAAGGCTCCGAAATTGATTTTATAAGGTGATTTATCTTTCGAAAAGCGAATATCTCTGTTTATTCGAAAAATAAACTGTTTTGGTTCAATATTTTTTATGGAATGATCAAATTGAGCAATATCTAAAATGGTTTGTGCAATAAGTTGTTCAAACTGTTTTCGTACAATTTGATAAACAGGTTTATGCTCATAAAACCACTCTTTGTAATTGTTTTGTCTTAACTCGCGTAAAAAATCAAACAGATTTTTACTTATCATTATTCGTCGTTATCATTATTTTGTTCCAAGTAGGAATCAATATACCGTTCTTTTTTATCCGGGAAAATATCATCAATGGTGATTAAGATACCTGATTCTTCAACATTTCCAAACGCTTCATTAATGGATGTGCCAAAAAACTTCATGGTAGGCGACAAATTCATGTAAGCATTAATTAATGGCGGAATATTTAAATCAAACTCGCGTATTTTTTTCTGGAGTATACGGTAATTCTCTTTATAGCTTTTTCCGTTAAATATTTGTTTCATTTTTTGTTCATCCATATTGAGTGGAATAGGTTTTTTTGCTTTAACCAAATTTTTATCGTCCGGAAATTGTGTTTGAAGAAAATATAAAATTATATTTCTGGCTTCGGTATTAAAGTGTGGATACATGGTAACTTTACCAAAAAAATGTTTTATTTGTGGATTTTCTACCACAAGAGCACCCAGTCCATCCCAGAGGTTGTCTAAAGCAAAAAGCCCTTTTCTCCCGGCAACCTTTGATTGAAATTTGGGTTGAATAAATGACCTCCCTAACTCAATCATGAAAGGTAAGTAAGTTTTGTTAAATTCCTCAGAAAATTCAAAAAGTTTTGAAGTGGCTAAAATTTTAGGGTCACTTTCATTACTACAAATATGAAAACGATAGCCGCCCAATATTTCTCTTTCTTCAGGGTCCCAGCTTATCAGTTGCTCATAGGGTTCGTCCTGTGTGTCAAATTTGTCGATATCTATTTCTTTGCCTGTACCACCACCCGCATTACGAAAAGTTAATTCGCGTAATCGGCCAACTTCGCGCATAATATTTGGGGAATTATGATAATTAATAATGTAAAGTTTATTACCGCCATTGTTGGTATTGCGTAAAAATCTATCGTGGGTTAATTCTTTTTCTATCAGTTTTTTATCAACGGGGCTTACTACTTTTTTCATGTACCTTTTAAGTTTAGGAATTCAAATTTACGAATAATTTTAAAACCATATTTTATTTGAATGGTTCAATTTCTCCTTTGGGCAAACGGTAAACATAATTTTTGAGCTCCTGAGCCCATTGTTTTGGAGACTTTGATTGATCTAATTTTTGATAAGAAATAGGTTTTCCAAAGGTTAGGGTAATAACTTTATTTCGCTGCTTAAAAAGTTCATTAACAAGATAAAGCATTTCAATATTGGCTTTTATACCCAGTTTTTTTCTGATGTTGGAAAGGTTATAAAAAAAGTTTGAGTTTCGCCCATTAATATGTACGGGAACAATATCTCTTTTATGTTGAACAGCCTTGGCAATAAAACTTTTCTTCCATTCCAGGTCAATAATTCTTCCGTTTACTTTACGCGAGCACAAGCCGGCCGGGAAATTCAATACCTGTGCATCCGATTCATAGGTTTTTTCTATTTTTTTGACATATTCGAGCGATTGCCTTCCATGCTTATTTACAGGAATAAATATGGAATCCAGATTTTTAAGGTTCATCAATATGTCATTGACCAGGAATTTTAAATTTGGGTGGTATTTACCTACTACATGGGCAAATACTATTCCGTCAAATCCGCCCAGTGGATGATTCGAAACAAAAATGTATTTTCCTTTTTTGGGTATCTTTTCTTCGCCTTTGATGTTGATTTTGATATTGAATTCATCAATGGCTGTTTGAACGAAATCCAAACCCATCCTACCCTCAAAAACGGGCATTAAATCATTAAGATCTTTTTGATGAATCACTTTTTCTAGGTAGCGATACAAAAAGCCGGGAATTAATTTAGCCAGTTTTGGATTCTTATCCCTGAAAAGTTTTCTGACATCGATTTTTTCCATTTAAAAAAGGTTGTGTATGATAAATCATTTTCAAAATTAAAGTAAAATTTTTACAGATGGTAACCTTATCATTTTTTTTAGATAAACTACAACTCTAAACCAATTGATTTAAGAAATGCATTTTCATTAGGCTCTCTACCCAAAAATTCTTTGACAATTTCCATCTCATCAATGGTAGAACCTCGTTCAAGTACTATTTTTCTTAGTTTTAATCCGGTAGCTTTATTCATTACGCCGTTTTTGTGAAAAACAGAGAACATATCTTCGGCAAAAACAAGTGCCCATAAATAACTGTAATATCCTGCTGCATAACCGTTCAGGTGGCCAAAACCGGCTTCGAAATGGGTGTTTTCCTGGTATTTATAAAGGGTTATTTCATTTTGCAGTTTTTTTACCAACTCTGTGGAGGTTTGCTCTCCGTTAGGATTGTACTTGTCGTGGAAAGTTAGATCAAGGGTACCATAAAAAATTTGTTGTAAAACGTGAAGTCCCGAACCTGCATTTTTAGCGGCAAGCATTTTTTTGTGTAATGATTGTGGCAAAACCTCGCCGGTTTTGTAATGTTTGGCAAACTGCTTTAAGGCTAGGTAATCCCATGCCCAATGCTCGAATATTTGCGAAGGCATTTCTACAAAATCGCGGGCTACGTTTGTCCCTGCCTGTGCTGCCAATTCAGACTTAGTTAACAAATCGTGCATTAAATGCCCAAACTCATGGAAAAATGTTTCCACATCGCTGTGCAACATTAAAGCCGGCTTATCTTTGGTTGGTTTGGGGAAATTGCACACCAAACTGGCAGTAGGAATTTGATAATTATCTTCTAATTTTTTTCCCGGAATAATTCCAAAAAGTGCAGCGTGGTTAAATTTATCAGGCCGTGGAAATAAATCAAGATAAAAGCGGGCAATTAATTTACCATGCTCAAATACTTCAAAAAACCTCACATCATCATGCCAAACCGAAGGTTTTTCAATCTCCTTAAATTCAATGTTGTATAAATGCTGTGCAATGCTGAACAATCCTTTAATTACCTGATTTAAATCAAAAAATTCTTTTAGTTTTTGATGGTCGAGCTCATATTTTTCTTTCAGTAAAATATTGTTATAAAATGCGGCTTCCCAAGACTCAATGGATGGTATGGATTTATCATTTTTATATTTTCTTTTTATCTCAAGCAATTCCTGATAATCTTGCTTTGCTTTTTCTGTTACTTTTTCTTTCAATTGGTTTTCAAAGGCCCACACATTCTTTGGGTTTTTTGCCATCCGGTTTTCGGTTCTGTATTCAGCATAGGTCTTGTAACCTAGCAAGTGAGCCATTTTTTCCCTTTCGATTAAGATTTGTTTGAGTACATTAAGGTTTTTATCTGCAGCAATATTTTTATATTTTTCGGCCAGTTTTCTTCGCGCCTCGTCTGATGCAGAATATTTCATAAAAGGGATATACGAGGGATAGGCTAATCCGATTTTATAGGTTCCATCATCCTGCCTGTGTTCTTCTTTATAATCATCGGGCAAACCCTCCATTTCTTTTTCAGTAACAACCAAAAAATCTTTATGCGAACTGATATTGGAATCGAATTGAATACCCAGATCAGATAATTGGTCTTGAATCTTTTTTAGCTCATCTCTTTTTTCTTTAGTTAATGCAAAACCATTTCTTTCAAACTCATCGATGGTTTCTTTTAAGTATTTTTTTCGTGCTCCTTTCAGTTTTTTTGCATCATCAGTTTTGGAGTAGTTTTTTACCGCTTTGTACAAAGGCTCACTCAATGCGATTTCATTAAAGAACTTTTCCAGTACTGCTGTTTGTTTCAAACACTCATCTCTTATATCCTTCTCGGGATGTACAAATGCCATCAAAGATTCTATTTCGTATACCTTGGTTAACTCGTTGCTTAAATTATCCAGTTCAAGAAGTGTATTGTGAAAAGTTCTTGCTTGGTCGGTAATACTAAAAATGCTATTCAATTGAATTTTGGCATTTTTAATCCCTTTCTCAGCAGCTTCAGCGATATGATTGCTTTTAATGTTTTTAAAGTTAATAATTTCGTTCGTTTTGTTTAATATCGGGTTATTTATCATAATTTGTAAATTTAATCAAAAACAGGATAGGCAAAAATAACAAACCCATTAGTAAAATGTTTAAATTTTGTAACTTTATCAAAAGTAAATTCAATAGTTATTACTTATTAAAAGTTAAGTTTTATGTTTTTACAAAAATCTATTCAGAAGCTGAACAATTCGCTTAAGTTATCAAAAATGAAATATGTCTCAGATCAAAAAGGTATTATTAATCGATATATAAATGAAAAAGAGCATTGGGATGAACACAATACGAATTGTAAAAATTTTATATTAAAATCGGCTGAAAGCAAGACGAAAGGGAAAGCCGTTATTTTGGGCAGTGGATGGTTACTGGATGTACCTTTAAAAGAATTATCGGAACAATTTGAAGAAGTACTATTAATTGATATAATTCATCCTCCACAAGTTTTAAAAAAAATTGAGCAGTATGAAAATGTATCAATAAAAAAATCCGATATTACGGGAGGTTTAATTGATTATGTTTTTAATACGATAAAAACCGATAAAAAAGATAAAACTAAGACACTGTTGACGGCTGGTGAATTATTTTCTTATTCGTTACCTCCTGCAGCGGATTTTGTTATTTCACTCAATGTGATGACCCAATTAAATATTTTGCTTACCGATTATATGAAAACTTCTAAATTATATTCCGACGGAGAATTACAAAAGTTTGCCTTACAGGTTCAGGAGG
>CAZSIC010000054.1:0-21532 GCA_964606845.1 uncultured Bacteroidales bacterium | reverse complement strand
CCGATGACCTCTTGACTGCCAGTCAAACGCTCTAGCCAACTGAGCTAATGCCCCAATTTAAATAAGAACAAATCCTCTTTTTAAAATTTATGCGAAAATACATTTTTTTATTTAAATAAGAAAGCTATTTTTACGCCCAAAATATTAAAAAGGAAGATTTTTATTCGTTTTAAAATAATTTGTAAACATGTTTCGTTTTTATAATGGTAACAAACCCTTTAAATTGCGGAACACAATTAAATTATTTACGTATAATATTATAAAAACAACCGTTCTTAAAGAATTTTTATAACAAAAGTTTTGATAAACATTATTATATTATTTATTTTTAGGCATTCAAAAAAAAATAAACCAACATGGAAGTTAAAAAATCTGATAAAGCTAATTTAGAGAAGAAAAGAGGAGTCTTTCTTCAATTAGGTTATGTAATCGTTTTAGGGATTGTACTCCTTGCTTTTGAATGGGGAACAAGGCCAAAAGGGTTAGATTCCCTCGGACAAATAGGCGATATGGATGTAGAAGAAGAAATTATTCCTATCACCCGCCAACAGAATGAACCACCTCCACCTCCTCCGCCACAACAAACAGAGGTGATAAACATTGTTGAAGATGATGTGGAGATTGAAGATGAGTTAATTCTTGAAGATACTGAAGCTGACCAGGATACTGAAATAGATATTACAGAGTTTGAAGAAGAAGAAGAAGAAGTTAACGAACAGGAAGTATTTTTTGTTGTAGAGGACATGCCAACATTCCAGGGGCAAAGCAGTGATGCTTTCCGGACTTATATTCAACAAAACCTTAAATATCCTGTAATTGCTCAGGAAAATGGAATTAGCGGAAGAGTATATGTTCAGTTTGACATTGGCCCTGAAGGAAATGTAACAAATGCAATGGTTGTTCGAGGGGTTGACCCATCTCTTGATAAAGAAGCTTTACGTGTTGTTCGATCATCTCCAAAATGGCAACCAGGAAAACAACGAGGGCGGCCCGTTAGAGTTCGATTTACATTCCCTATTGTATTCCAGTTACAATAAAAAGCTTAAGATAATATTTAATAGCCGGTTTTATGCCGGCTATTTTTTTATCCTTCCGGGATTTTTTTGCATAAAATCTTTCCAGCTATTATAACTATTGTCTGATACAATAACATTTGCTTGATAAAAATGACACATGGCAGCAGCCAGCCCGTCGGTAGCATCTAAGTTGGAAGGTAACTCTTTTATTTTTAAAATATTTTTTAAAAGCATGGCCACCTGCTCTTTTGATGCATTACCCCGCCCGGTAATCGACATTTTAATTTTTCGTGGAGCGTATTCAAAAATTGGAACTGAGCGAGACAAAGCAGCAGCTATGGCTACACCCTGGGCTCTTCCCAACTTTAACATCGACTGAACATTTTTACCGTAAAACGGAGCCTCAATAGCCAGTTCATCAGGATGGTACTGATCTATAAGTGAAGTTACCCGTTCGAAAATATGTTTTAATTTTAGGTAGTGATCGGAATATTTTCTTAAATCAATGATCCCTAAAGCAACTATGGAAGGTTCTTTGTTATCAACCTGTATTAATCCGTAGCCCATAATTGTTGTTCCGGGATCGATACCTAAAATAATTTTTTCCTTTTCCAAAACACAAAAATTTATAATGCTCCGATTTCGTCTTTTAAATCAAAATATTGAATATCCTTTTTCCTAAAAACATCAAAAGCTGATTTTTTAGACGAAAAACTTCCATTTTCGATATGATAAAGCACCTCATTTAATGAAGCTTCACTGATATCTCCAAATATTTTTGTAACATCATCATCGGCATAGCTGTTTACAGGCAACCCGTTATAATAATCACCTTCATCATCGGCATTTAAAATTTTAAAAGTGATAGGTACATAGGCTAAATCGCTAACATTGCTAAAAAAAGAGTACATGCCAACAGGTTTTCCATACGTGTCGTCTCCTACCAAGTATATATCCATATGGGGCTTTAAACCATTAATAACTGCTTCGCTGGCCGATGCCGCAGCTTTTGAAGTAATAAAATATACTTTGTTTATCCGAACAGAATTACTTTCCTGTTCTAATTTGTAAGAATAATTCTCAACAGTTCTTGATTCGTTGTGTACATACTTTAAAAATTCCTGATTGTTCAATTCATCAGGGATAAACAAGCCGAGTAAATACATGGCAACATTCATGCTCCCGCCACCATTATAACGCAAATCAATAATTAGCTCATCTATATTTTCAGCATTAAAATAATTAAAAGCCTCATCCAATTCTTCTTTAGAGGGCGTAATAAAACTTTTAAATACTAAGTAGCCTGCCTTTTTAGTTCCAACATCAATTACAGTTCTGTATAAAACGGTATTCATATAAACCAACTTTTTGGTAAACGACCTGTTAATTATATCTCCTTGTAGCGATTCTAAAACAAAGTCGTTTGAAACACCAATTTCGTCAGCACCTAATAATTCACCTAAGTTAGAATCCTCATTAATTGACACGCCATTAATCTCTCTGATCATCCATCCTCGTGTAACTCCCTCTTCAACCATATCAGAATCGGCAAATAAAAATGTAATGCGTATATTTCCGTCTTTATCAGGACCATAACCAAAACCATAACCAACATATGTTCCTTCTTCATAATATTGATTAAATGCATCTTGCGTTGTAATATAACTCCATCGATCTTTTAATTCATAACGCATAGCTTCGAGCAAATCGTAAGGATTGGTGAAATTATCCGGATTAACTTCTGGTATTGAATCTTTCCATAAATACCAATAATCCATCAAAGAATGAAATTCCTGGGTTTTTTCATATTCAGGATAAACCTTTTCTTTTTCGCAGGAGTAAAAAAATATTCCGGCCAGGGCAATTATTAATACTACCTTATAATAAACCTTTTTCATATTTTTTTCTTTTTATTTGTTGTAACATGATCCCTGAAACAATCAAAAATAAGCCAAAAATTGTTGTCAGGTATATTTTTTCAACTAAAATGATACGAATAAAAACTAATGAACAAAACGGGGTTAGATAAATCAGATTTCCTATTTTATCTGTACGCCCGGCTAATTTTAAAGCCTTTAACCATAGTACAAAAGTTATGCCCATTTCAAAAAGGCCAATATAAATAGCTGCAAAAACACCTTCGGTACTATTGGTAAAAATCGAAGATTCTTTTATGGTTACTACTAAAATTAAGATAAAAGCAAAAACAAAATTTAAAAACAGTTTAACCACTTCATCTCTTTGATCTTTCATATTAAAAAGCCAAAAAAGAGCCCAAAAAATTGATGTGCTTAATGCCAACCCTACACCTAAAGGGTTTGCAAACTTAAAGTTAAATAAATCTCCTTGTGAGGAAATAAAATAAACACCGGTAAAGCTTATAATTAAGGCTACAAAACTTTTCAATCCTATTTTTTGTTTTAATATAGGGATTGATAACAAAACCAACACAATAGGCCATATAAAATTCAGCGGTTGCGCTATTTGTGCAGGGAGTAATGAGTAGGCTTTAAATAAAACCACATAATACATAAAAGGGTTCAAGAATCCGAGAAACATTGAATTCAAATATTGTCTCCGTGTAAAAGTTTTAAGTACCCAAATTTTTTTTTGAAACCATAAAACAAAAAACAAAAAAACTACGGCTGTAAATGTTGAATATAATAATAATTGATAATGATCAATATGCCATAATCCAATTTTAAATGCTGATGCTGAGGTTCCCCAAAAAATAATGGTTAATGCGGCAAACAAATATCCTTTTTGTTTATTATCCATAAAGATGCTTTATAATTTTTGAATTTTATAATATTACAAATTATTTAGTGATAAAAAAAGAGCGCCAAAACAGCGCTCTACAAAAAATATTCTCAAAAATTAATCAATAATATCAAATCCGGTATAGGGCCTTAAAACTTTAGGTATTACTATACCTTGGGGTGTTTGATTATTTTCCAGCAATGCAGCTAATATACGTGGTAAAGCTAATGCACTTCCATTTAAAGTATGAGCCAACTTTGGTTTTTTCTCACCCTCCTCTCTAAAACGTAATTTTAAACGATTTGCCTGATATGCTTCAAAATTTGAAACAGAACTCACCTCAAGCCATTTTTCCTGTGCAGCAGCATATACCTCAAAATCATAAGTTAGAGCCGCAGTAAAACTAATATCACCTCCACAAAGTTTTAATATCCTGTATGGCAGTTCTAATGATTTTATTAGTTTTTCTACATGATTTAACATTTCTTGTAATGTTTCATAAGATTTTTCGGGATGCTGAAACTGAACAATCTCCACTTTATCAAACTGGTGTAAACGATTCAAACCACGGACATCTTTACCATACGAACCTGCCTCGCGCCTGAAACAGGGAGTATAAGCAGTCATTTTTATAGGAAGATCTTTATCCGAAAGTATTTCGTGACGAAATATATTGGTTACAGGAACTTCTGCCGTAGGAATCAAATATAAATTATCTTCGGTTACATGGTACATTTGTCCTTCTTTATCGGGTAACTGTCCTGTTCCAAAACCGGAATCTTCGTTTACCATTAAGGGTGGCAGCACTTCATTGTAGCCGGCTTCTATGGCCATGTCTAAAAAATAATTGATTAATGCCCGTTGTATTTTAGCTCCTTTGCCTTTATAAACAGGAAAACCGCTTCCTGTTAGCTTATTTCCCAATTCAAAATCAATAATATCATATTTTTTGGCAAGGTCCCAATGAGCCAAAGCATCTGTATTTAACGCAGGCATTGCTCCTGCGCTTTTAATCTCAGCATTATCCTGCTCTCCTTTCCCTGGAGGAACCGAGTCATTTGGGATATTAGGTATTTGAACCAATAACTGAGTTAATTCTTTTTCAGTATCAGCTAACACTTCAGATTCTTTCTTTATTGTTTCTTTTAAAACAGCATTTTTTTCTTTAACCTCGTTTGCTTCATCAACTTTTCCGCTTTTAAAAAGCTGCCCAATCTCCTTCGACAATTTATTTAATTCGGCCTGGTTATTGTCCATGCTTGTTTGGGTAGATCGCCTTTTTTTATCAAGTTCCAGCACCTGGCTGATTATTTCAGCAGCATCAAAGTTTTTAATTTTCAAGCGCTCAATAATAAAGTCTCTGTTTTCCTGTATAAATCGTAAGGTTAGCATATTGGTCTATTCTAAAGGGTTAAAAATAAAAAATCTCCATATTTTTTACTAAAACTAGCAAAAACAGGAGATTCAAAATTACGTAAAAAATATCTTAATCTTCGAAGGGAACAACCGAAACAAATGATTTATTACCTCTTCGACGCTTAAATTCAATTTTCCCATCAATTAAAGCGAATAAAGTATGGTCGTTACCAATACCAACATTTTCGCCTGGATGATGTTGTGTTCCTCTTTGTCGGACAATAATATTACCAGCTTTAGCGGCTTGTCCTCCATACAGTTTTACTCCCAGTCGTTTACTTTCCGATTCGCGACCGTTACGTGAACTACCTGCTCCTTTTTTATGTGCCATTTGTCAAAATATTTTTAATTAAGCAATAATGTCTTGTACCTGAACTTGGGTAAATAGCTGACGGTGTCCGTTCTTAACCTGATACCCTTTTCTTCGTTTTTTCTTAAAAACAATTACCTTGTCACCTTTTTGGTGAGCTAAAATTTTAGCGGAAATTTTCGCATCTTTCACGGTAGGTTTTCCGACCTTTACCTTGCCGTCATTATCTACCAGCAAAACTTTCTCGAACTCAACAGTCGATCCTTCTTCACCTTCTAACCGGTGAACAAAAATTTTACTGTCTTTCTCTACCTTAAACTGCTGGCCTGCTATGTCAACTATTGCGTACATCTATTTAAATTTTAACAGTTTCTTACCAATTTTGGGAATGCAAAAATATAAAAGTTTCTTTGATTAACAAAGAATCAAACTTTAAATTTTGGCCTTCAATAAATTTTTATCTCAAATATCCGGGCAAATATATAAAAAAGCATTCTATAAAAACCTATATCAATTGTAATAAAATTTAATAAATGATAAAATATTAAATAACTTTGCAGAAAGTTTAAAAATAATCTGATGGCAATAAAATTTTTTCATACTCCTAAAAACAAAAGTTTTAACTACTCGCCACGTTATTACGACGAGCAAAAAGAGGAGCTGGAACGAAGGGTAAGGCAAATAAAGAGAGAGTTAGGTGTAGAAGAATTATCTGATTCTGACAAACCTTATATTCCTAATATTAAAGGGCAAATGCGAGGTGTTTTTAAGCGTAACAAAGAAGAACAAAAAAGATCAAATATACGCCTTGCAATAATTTTAGTAATTTTACTTACCGTTATCTATTTCTTGTTGTTTTATTAAATCAGGAGATTTTTCATGGCAGATATAATTCAGCTTTTACCCGATTCAGTTGCAAATCAAATAGCTGCTGGAGAAGTTATACAACGACCGGCATCAGTAGTGAAAGAATTGGTTGAAAATGCTGTAGATGCTCAAGCAAATTCCATTTCTGTTAACATTAAAGATGCCGGTAAAACCTTGATTCAGGTTATTGACAACGGAATTGGCATGACAGAAACTGATGCCCGCTTATCTTTTGAAAGGCATTCAACCTCAAAAATTAAAAGTGCCGATGATTTGTTTGCCATAAAAACGATGGGTTTCAGAGGCGAAGCACTAGCTTCGATTGCAGCCATTGCACATGTTGAACTAAAAACAAAACAAGCCAGGCATGAAATAGGAACCCATCTCCAAATCGAAGGATCAAGAGCTGTTAGCCAGGAACCAATCAGTTGTACAACAGGATCGAACTTTGCTATTAAAAATCTTTTTTACAATGTGCCTGCACGTAGAAAATTCTTAAAATCAAATACCGCTGAGTTCGGACATATCATTAACGAATTTCAGAGAGTAGCTCTTGCAAACCCCGATATAGAATTTAGACTTTATCATAACGAATCTGAAGTTTATATTTTGCCACCATCAAATATTCGCCAGCGAATTGTTAATATTTTTGGTAAAAAAACAAATCAAAATCTCATTCCTTTACAAAGTAACACGAGCATAGTAACTATTAAAGGTTTTATTGGCAAACCTGAAAATGCCAGAAAAAAACCCGGTGAGCAATTTTTCTTTATCAACAACCGATATATGCGAAATCCATACCTTAATAAGGCGATTTTAAATGCTTACGACCAAATTTTACCTCCCGATACCATTCCTTCTTATTTTTTATATTTAGAGGCAGACCCTGCTACCATCGATGTAAATATTCATCCCACAAAAACCGAAATAAAGTTTGAAAGCCAACAGGCTATCTGGCAAATCCTTCACGCATCGGTAAAAGAAAGTCTTGGTAAAAACAATATTGTACCCTCTATTGATTTTGACCAGGAGCAAAGCTTTGATATTCCTGTAATATCGAAAGACACCAAAATCAATTCTCCTAAAATAGAAATTGACCCGACATTTAATCCTTTTAATCAGCATAAATTTGCTGAAAAAGGTCAAAAAAGTGCTAAACAATCTTTAGAAAAAGATAACCTGGCCAACTGGGAAAAACTATATCAGGGATTTGAAAAAGAAAAACAATCTACCGATGAGTTTTCTTTTATTTCAAACCTTGACAACCAGTCACTCATGACAGAGGCAAGCCATGGTGAAAATGTTTTTCATTTTAAAAACAAGTATATCTTAACCCCTGTAAAATCGGGATTAATGATTATTGACCAGAAAAAAGCCCACGAGCGTATTTTGTTTGAAAAGTTTATGCTTTCGTTACAATCTGATGCAGCAGTATCTCAAAAATCATTATTCCCAAAAACTATTGAACTGGACGCTAAAGACCACCATCTTTTATTAAGTATTAGAGACGAAATGGCAGCTTTGGGTTTCGATATAGATGATTTTGGAGGACATGCTATTGTTGTAAACGGTATGCCTGCTGAGGCCAGCAACCAAGAGCCAGAGCAAATTATCGACAAATTTTTAAATGAGTATTTAAGTGGAGAAACAGATTCAAAACAATTAGCCAAAGAGTCAATTGCAAGGGCATTGGCAAAAGCATCGGCAATAAGCTCTAACCAACCCCTTACACAGGAAGAGATGCGAGAGCTTATAGATATGCTTTTTGCCTGTGAACAACCCAATTATTCTCCTTTTGGCAAAAAAATTGTTACCATCATCAAAACAGAAGAAATTGAAAAACGTTTTTAGTATTTAATAGTATTTCGTAAAATTAATATATTATGTATAATACAAGATTTAGTAATATTCCACCGGTTGTAAAAAACCTTATCATTATAAATGTAATCATGCTTTTAGCTACATGGGTTTTAGGCAGTACTTTTGGTGTTGAATTAACCCGGCTTTTTGGATTGCATTATTTTAAATCAGACCTGTTTCAGCCATATCAATTTGTTACCCACATGTTTATGCATGGGGGCTTATGGCACTTATTTTTTAATATGTTTGCATTATGGATGTTTGGACGTGTACTGGAATCAGTATGGGGCAGCAAGCGTTTTTTTATCTACTTTATGGTAACAGGCTTAGGTGCAGCAGCATTACACACTTTTGTTATTCATTTACAAATGACAAGCATTTTGAATGACATTAAAGCATTTAACAACACTCCATCGCCAGAAGCCTTAGCAGTTTTGGTAAAAGACCATTTCCCCGAATATTACTCACAAGTATACAGCAAACTACTAGACGGATGGTACTCAAATCCTGATAATTCCAATTATATTGCCAGGGCGCAACAATTTTTAAAAGAGTTGGTTAATTTCAGAATGAATATTCCAACGGTTGGTGCTTCGGGAGCAGTATTTGGTGTTTTATTGGCATTTGGAATGCTTTTCCCAAATACTCAACTAATGCTTTTATTTCCACCGATACCCATTAAAGCAAAGTATTTTGTTATTTTTTACGGTGGATTAGAGTTGTGGCTTGGATTAACCCAGCCGGGCAGTAATATTGCTCATTTTGCTCACCTGGGTGGCATGTTATTTGGATTTATTCTTATCAAATACTGGAAAAAAGGGAGATCAGACTTTTATTAATATTAACAAACACCAGATATCATAAAAGTTATAAAACATTTATTATGGGAATAGCCGACGAAATAAAAAAGTCATTTAAAAGTGGAAATGCACTCATTAAGTTATTATATATAAATATAGCTGTCTTTTTGGCAGTTAAAATTATAGGTGTAATATTTTTCTTGCTTTCGGCAGAACAAAATTTTTCCATTGCAAACTGGTTTGCCGTTCCTGCAGACTTCTCAAATCTCATTTATAAGCCGTGGACTATTTTTACATACATGTTTTTACATATGGATTTTTTCCATATCCTTTTTAACATGTTGTGGTTTTATTGGTTTGGGATGATATTTCTGGGTTATTTCGATGAAAAAAAATTATTAAGCTTATATCTTACCGGGGGATTGGCAGGTGCTGCATTATATATCCTGGCATTTAATATTTTTCCGGTTTTTTCTGGAGTTTTACCGGTTTCGTATGCATTAGGGGCTTCTGCCTCTGTAATTGCCATTGTGATAGCTGTATCGGTATACGCACCAAACCATACAATTCATTTGCTTTTTTTCGGCCCTGTAAAACTTAAATATATAGCTGTAGCAACTATTGTTATTGATATTTTGAGTATCGCATCAACCAATGCAGGAGGACATATTGCTCATCTTGGCGGTGCGTTGTATGGATATCTTTTTGTTCTACAATACAAAAAAGGGAAAAATATAAACAAGGGGTTCGACCGGTTTATGGATAAAGTATTTACATTGTTTAAACCTAAGCCCAAAATAAAAGTTACTCACAAACGGCCAATGACAGATATTGACTATAATAAACAAAAAGTAAAAAAACAGGAAGAAATTGACCAGGTCCTTGATAAAATTGCCAAATCGGGGTATGAAAGCCTTACCAAAAAAGAAAAAGAGATTTTATTTAAAAACAGTAATTAAAAACTTTCTCAAAAACAATATAAACCTCCCTTATTGTTTAATTAAATCAAAAATTGTAATTTAGTTATAAGAATCAAAAAAGCATTGATCTTGAAAAAGTTAATTTATAAAATATTAAAATATCTCAACTTTATTTTTATTGCAGCATTACTGCTTTCTTACCTTTCTGTTTTTGTAAGCCCTGCCAAAGTTTGGATTTTAGCATTTTTTGGCCTTGCCTACCCTTATTTACTTATAATCAACCTGCTTTTTTTTATCTTTTGGATAGCCAAACAAAAAATTTTCTTAATTTTTCCTCTTATCGCCATTTTATTGGGATGGAATTATTTAAACACCTATATCAGAATACCTTTAAATAACAAACATTCGAATAAAGCATCAATCGAGACATCATTTAATCTGTTATCATTTAATGTAAGGTCGTTTGATTTGTACCAATGGAGCGAAAAAGAAACCACCAAAGATGAAATTTTTCAGTTTATTAATCATCAAGATTTAGAAATCATTTGTTTCCAGGATTTTTTTACAAGAAATACCGGAACGCTTACCGAAGCAGATATTCAAAATAAGCTAAATCAGAAATATCATACACATATTGAATATTCAGTAGAAAGTGCAAATCAAAATTTAGGTATTGCAACATTTAGCAAGTATCCAATTGTTAACAGGGGGGTTATTAAGTTTAAAAAATCTTTTAATGCAAGTATTTATACTGATATTGTTATTGAAAATGACACCTTAAGGATTTTCAACATACATCTGCAGTCGATCCGATTTAATGAAGATAATTATAAATTTATTACCAACAGCAAATCGCTAAAAGAAGAAGAAAAGCTGAAAGAGATCAAAGATATCTCAACCCGGTTAAGAGATGCTTTTATAAAACGGGCCAACCAGGCCGAAACACTTTCAAGGCATATTAAGAAATCACCCTATCCAGTTATTTTATGTGGAGATTTTAATGATGTACCCGTTTCATATACTTACCATACTTTAAGAAAAAATCTAAAAGACTCATTTGTTCGGGCAGGAAGAGGAATTGGGAACACATATACCGGTAAATTCCCCTCATTCAGAATCGATTATATTTTTTATAGTGATGAACTGGAGTGCAATTCATTTAATATACACAATGTAAAACTATCCGATCATTATCCATTAACTGGGGAATTTTATTTAAAACATTAAAAAGGGAGGTGTTGAAGGTCTACATTTCCTCCTGAAATAATAATCCCTACATTTTTATCTTTAAATTTATATTTGTTTTCCATGATAACAGCCAAAGGAACTGCAGACGAAGGTTCAATAACAATCTTCATTCGCTCCCAAATCAAACGCATTGCCTCAACGATGGTTTCTTCCTTTACCGTTAAAATATCATCCACATTGTCTTTAATAATTTGAAAAGTAAGCGAACTCAAGGAAGTTAACAATCCATCGGCTATGGTGTTTGGGTGTAACGAAGGAATTAAAACACCCTCTTTAAAAGAGCGATAAGCATCATCAGCATTTAAAGGCTCGGCGCCAAATACCTGTATATTACTTTTTATTGATTTTGCAGCAATTGATGTACCGCTCATTAATCCACCACCACCGACGGGAGCAATGATTGCATCCAAATCCGGAAAATCTTCTAAAAATTCCTTTGCTGCTGTTCCCTGTCCACAAATCACATTGTAATTATGATATGGATGAATAAATGTAGCTCCGGTTTTCTCCTGAACTTTTTCGAGTGTTTTTTCACGAGCTTCTAATGTTGGTTCACAAAATGTAATTTCAGCTCCATAACCTTTAACTGCTTTTTTCTTAATTACAGGCGCGCTTTCGGGCATTACAATATATGCAGGAATATTCATTTGCCGGGCAGCAAGGCTTAATGCAGCTGCATGATTGCCCGATGAATGGGTTGTAACACCTTTTTCAGCTTCTTCTGAAGTTAGTTGTCGCACAGCATTTGTAGCTCCACGAAATTTAAAAGCTCCAACTTTCTGAAAGTTTTCACACTTAAAATATAATTGTACACCTATTATATTATTAATACCAGATGACGTTAAAACCGTTGTGCGATGCACAAAGGGCTGAATCCTTTCGTGTGCTTTTACAATATCTGTGTAAGTTGGTATTCTATCTTTCATATTCATTTATTTTATTGAATCGAATCTTTTTTATAAGCTTCAAATCGTAACATAATTTCCGAATATAAGTTATATTCAGAAATACTGCCTACATATTCGTCGGAAAAATTACAATAGTCCATAAATTCTTTCGCCTCAACACCCTTTAATCCGGTAAGATTCTGGATGACATGAATATTATATTTTTCTACAATATTTTCTCTTTTTTCATCTTTTCTTTTTACCTCCAGATATTTCTTTATTGCCTTCGCTTCTTTGCTAAATACCGAATAAATTAATGAAGCCGGAGATGTAATTTTGGGTTCTTCTACCAGAGGGTATTCTAGCTCAACATATTTAAAAAGCTTTTCGGTCTCAGGGTTTATTTTGTTTTCATCGGGCAAATCAAGATTAACCACTTTATATTCGAAATCTTTATATGTCCCAAGGTAAGTGATGGATACTTCAGGAATTTCATATGATTTATTTACGAGAATAATCTTAACAACAGTATCGGGATTTATTTCGGGTACTACATATTCAGTATGTTCAAATCCAATGGCAGAAATATTAAGCGTATCGCCGGGATTAACCCAGGTCTCAAAATTGCCCAATGAGTCACTAACAGTACCTTTTCGAGCGCTAATATTTATAACATGGGCAAAAGCGATCGGATATTGCCTTTCAAGACTTAAAATTTTTCCATAGAAATAATAAGAATTATCGGAGTTTTGGGCATTCAGTTTCGAGGGAACCAAAATTAGCAGCAATATAAAAGCTGTATTTACAAAAAATAAACTCCGGTGCATTGAATCATTGTTTTGTACACACAAATATATAATTCTTTCGTTGTTTGTTAGCGCCATTTAACAATCTTTAACTTAATAACAGGAATCAGAAAATCTTTTTTATCAAGTTATTTTTTAGCTATCTTCGCCAAATGATCTAATCTTTCAACTAGTTAACGTTTTTTTTAGATATGGAATACACAAACTACAAAAAAATTATAGCCCTTGCCTGGGATGACCGATCGTTATTAAAAGATCAGAATACGCTGAACACTATAAATGAGGTTATTGAACTACTCGACAAAGGCAAGCTAAGGGTTGCAGAGCCCACCAAAAAAGGATGGATTGTAAATGAATGGATAAAAAAAGCCGTTATTTTATATTTTCCAACCCAAAAAATGGAAGTAATAAAAGTTGGGCCTTTCGAATTTCATGATAAAATTCCTTTAAAAACAGGATATGACCAATTGGGTGTACGTGTAGTCCCCCATGCTATAGCTCGGCATGGCTCATATGTTGCCAAAGATGTTATAATGATGCCATCGTATGTAAATATTGGAGCTTATGTTGATTCTGGCACCATGGTAGATACATGGGCTACGGTAGGATCGTGTGCACAAATAGGGAAAAATGTACACTTAAGTGGAGGTGTTGGAATTGGAGGTGTTCTGGAACCATTACAAGCAGCTCCGGTTATTATTGAAGATAATTGTTTTATTGGTTCACGGTGTATTGTTGTAGAAGGAGTGCATATTGAAAAGGAAGCCGTTTTGGGAGCAAATGTGGTAATAACCGGGTCTACCAAAATTATTGATGTTTCAGGAAACGAACCAATTGAATACAAAGGTTTTATTCCCTCACGTTCAGTTGTTATTCCGGGTACACAAACTAAAAAATTTAATGCAGGCGAATACCAGGTTCCATGTGCATTAATTATTGGGAAAAGAAAAGAATCAACCAATCTTAAAACATCATTAAACGATGCTTTGAGAGAATACAATGTTGCGGTATAGACAAAATGGTTAAATTTTTAATTATACAAACCGCTTTTATCGGGGATGTAATTCTTGCAACTCCATTAATAGAAAAGTTACATCACTTTTATCCTGATTCGCAAATTGACTTTTTACTGCGAAAAGGAAATGAAAATTTGTTGCGAAATCATCCTTATGTTGATAATATTATTATTTGGAATAAAAAGCAGCATAAGATAAAAAACCTTTTTCGGGTAATTAAACGCATAAGGCAAAAAAAATACGATTATGTGATGAACCTGCAACGGTTTACATCAACCGGAATAATAACAACTTTTTCCGGAGCTAAACTAAAGGCCGGGTTTAATAAAAATCCCTTTTCTTTTACTTTTGCCAGATCAATTAATCACGAAATAGGCAATGGTAAGCATGAAGTAGAAAGGAATTTACAACTAATTGAAGAAATAACCGACTCATCTTTTTATAAACCAAGACTTTATCCAACAAACGAAGATTTTGAAATTGTTTCGCAGTACAAAATGCATCCGTATATTTGTATTGCCCCCACATCTGTTTGGTTTACCAAACAATTTCCAGCCGACAAGTGGATTGATTTGTTAAAAATAATTGGCACTGGGTATAAGGTGTTTTTAATGGGCGGTCCTGATGATAAAGAAGCCTGTAACAAAATTATTGAACAAAGCGGGCTAAATAATATCATTAATTTAGCCGGTGAGTTATCTTTTCTACAAACATCAGCATTGATGAAAAATGCAGCAATGAATTACGTAAACGATTCGGCTCCTATGCATATGGCTTCGGCAATGAATGCTAAAACAACGGCCGTATTTTGTTCTACCGTTCCTAAGTTTGGTTTTGGCCCGTTAGCTAAAGATTCAAAAATAGTTGAAACCGAAGAAAATCTGGATTGCCGCCCATGCGGATTACATGGATTTAAAGCTTGTCCAAGAGGGCATTTTAAATGTGCGTTAACAATTAAGACAGAACAATTAACATTCTAATGCATTATGGAAAAAATATCTGCAACGATCATAACCTTTAACGAAGAAAAAAATATCGAACGCTGTTTAAATTCATTGCAAGGAGTTGCTGATGAAATAATTGTTGTTGATTCTTTTTCAAAGGATAAAACGAAAGAAATATGTTTAAAATATAACATACAGTTTTTTGAGCGTAAATTTAAAGATTACTCTGATCAAAAAAATTTTGCGGTTGAGCAAACAAAATACAGCCTTATTTTATCTTTAGATGCAGACGAAGAACTTTCCGATGAGCTTAAAAAAAATATAATACAGGTAAAAAAACAGGGAAAACATGATGCTTACTATTTTAATAGAATAACGAACTACTGTGGCAAATGGATAAAACATTCCGGATGGTATCCCAATCATCAATTACGGTTATGGAATAAAGAAAAAGGGAAATGGGTTGGGATAATTCACGAATCATTATCTGTTCCAAAAAACTTAGCAACACATATTAAAGGAGATCTTTATCACTATTCATACGAAAATTTCTCACAGCATCTTTTAAAAATTGATAAGTTCACAGATTTTCAGGCCAAAGAAATGTATGAAAAACAAAAATCTGCAAACTGTTTTAAAATTATTTGCAAACCCTTTTTCAGATTTATTCGCCATTATTTTTTACAACTAGGGTTTTTAGATGGGCTTGAAGGATTCATTATTAGCATTCACTCTGCCTATGGCCAGTTTTTAAAATATATAAAACTCAGACACTTGTATAAAAATGCCTGATAAATCAATATGTTTCATAAACAGCTCCAAATCTTGGGGTGGCGGCGAAAAATGGCATTTCGACAATGCTATATTTTTAGCTAAAAAAGGGTATTCGGTACATGTTATTACCCATGTTGATAGTAAGCTTTACAACGAATTGAATAGCAAAAGCATTATTAAAACCTATCCTTTAAAAGTAAGCAATTTTAGTTTCATAAATCCTTTAAGAATTATTCAGGTAATCAACATATTAAAAAAAATTAAACCAGAAACAATGGTTATAAATCTTCCTTCAGATTTAAAACTTATTGCAACAGCTTCGTGGTTTGTTAAAATTAAAAATATTGTTTATAGAAGAGGAAGTGCTATTGCTGTAAAAAACTCATTAATCAATCGATACATCTTTAAAAATATTATTTCGAAAATTATTGTCAATTCACTGGCAACAAAACAAACTTTATTACAAAATAATAAAAACCTTATAGCCGAAAATAAAATCAAGTTAATTTACAACGGTATTGATATTAAATCCTATCCTAAAAAGCAGCCTGAAACGAATAAAAGAAGTTCCAAAGAATTAATAATTGGTCATTTAGGGCGTTTTTCAAATGAAAAGAATCAAACATTTTTAATTGATGTTGCTCTTGAGCTAAAAAGGAAACATATCCCTTTTCAATTAATATTAGGCGGAGATGGCCCGGATTTAAAAAAGATAAAGGCCTTAATTGAAAAAAAACATCTTTCAAAATATATTATTTTACCTGGCTTTATCAAGGATACTACAAAGTTTATGAAATCTATTGATGTTTTTGTTTTGCCATCGCTATGGGAAGGTTTTGGTTATGTAACCATAGAAGCAATGGCCAATGAAAAGCCAGTGATTGCATTTAATATTACCAGCAACCAGGAAATAATTGAGAATAATGTAACAGGCTTTTTAACCGAAAAAAATGATCTAAAAACTTTCGTTGAAAAGATTAATTTTTTTTATGACCATCCTGAAAAAGCTTCCGAAATGGGAGAAAATGCAAAAAAAAGAGTAGAAAAATATTTTAACATTCAAGATCGCTTTAATGAATTTGAAAATTTTATTTGCCAATTATGAAAGATGAAATAAAAAAAGCCTTGGATATTTTAAAAACCGGAGGTGTTATTTTATATCCTACCGATACTATTTGGGGTATTGGTTGCGACGCTACTGACGTAAAAGCGGTAGAGCGCATTAATCAAATTAAACAACGAAACAACCAAAAAAGCATGCTTGTTTTACTAGACAATGCTGGTAAAATTCCATCCTATATTGACCAAATGCCCGATATCGCCTGGGACTTAATTGATTTAGCAGAGAAACCATTAACCATTATCTATCCGCAAGCAAAAAACCTGGCTCAAAACCTTATTGCCAGTGATGGTAGCATTGGAATTAGAATAACTAAAGAACCATTTACTCAAAAATTAATTGAGCGATTTAAAAAGCCTATTGTCTCTACCTCGGCCAATATAAGTGGCAAAAAAACACCTGTCAATTTTTCAGAAATTAATCCTCAAATCATCGACAGGGTTGATTATGTGGTTAAGTGGAGACAAAATGATTATACCCAAACATCTCCATCAGGAATTATTAAACTCGGTATTAACGGAGAAATTGAGGTCGTTAGGAAATAAAAATTTTTATTCAAACAAAGCTATTCTTAAAATTGTGTACACCTGGTATTTTAAAAGACCCTAATATACAACGCTTTAAAATAATTGCAACTAGAGTCTTTAAGGTATTTTATTAAATACTAACGATAGTCCTTTTTTATGTAATTAATGACTCTTTATTTTACCACTTCCGGTAATTGTGGCATCAATAACAGGATTTCCTTTGTAATGAATTCTTCCGCTACCTGTAATAACTGCATCTAATTCATCCTGAATATAAGCATTAATAGTTCCTGAGCCTGTAATTGTCAAATTACCATTATTAAATTTTAATTCATCTGATACAAAGTCTCCCGAGCCTGTTACAGTTGCTTCCAGAAATTCTGCAGTTGAATTTCCTTTTATTCTAATATCACCAGAACCGGAAATCATAACACCAACTCTATTTGCTGTTAACTCATCTATTCTTATATCTCCACTGCCAGAAATCAGCAAACCAATTTTATCAGCATTTATGGGCGATTGAGATATAATTTTTCCTGATCCTGCTAAAACCAACTTCTCAATTTGTTTAACAGTAACATATACTTTTAGAGTTGAAATACCTTTGTAATTATACCAGTTTTCAAATTCAATATTTAATTGGCCATTTTTTACTTCGGTAACAATTTTTCCCAGCACTTTTTCATCACCTTCAATAAAAACTTCATTTTTGGAACCCTGGGTTAGATAAAGTTCTGCCGGAATACTTAAATTGATTTCTTTAAAGTCACTTACTTTTCTCTGTTCTTTAATAACAGAAGCCATTATAGTGTTAGAGGCCAGCATAAATGTAACAACAGCTAAAATTACTTTTGATTTAAATACGATTGCTTTCATAATTGTTTTTTTTATTTAATAATTTTGAATAAAAGACGGTTAAAAATTACATTTGATGCAATATTTTTGTTTATTTTTGAATTGTAGCTTGATTCACTAAAACTCAAAATTTATAATCTCGATTATGATTCGATTCCCTAAATCATATACCCCACGGTGGATAGTTTTTCTTATCGACCTTATTATTTGTGCAGTATCCATATCACTGGCTTTTTTATTGCGGTTTAACTTTACGATTCCACAACAATATTTCGACAGTTTAAGTTTTATTATCCCTTTTGTATTGTTTGTTCGTTCTATTACTTTTCTCATTTTTAGGACATATGCCGGAATTATAAGATATTCGGGAGCAAAAGACACAGAACGGATTTTTGTAGTAGCTATATCTGGGAGTTTAATATTTGTAGTAATTAATATTATAAATTTTTTCTTGGTAAACGGCACTTTTATTCTTCCTTTTTCAATTATAGTTATAGATTTTCTTACCACAGTCTTCCTGATGGCTTCTTTCAGGCTATCGACCAAAATCATTTATCAGGAACTGTATAATCCTACCAAAGAAAAAACAGATGTTATCATTTACGGAGCCGATCAATTTGGTGTAGTAGCCAAAAGAACACTTGACCGTGATGCTGAAAGCAAACATAAAGTTCTGGCTTTTTTAGATGTAAATCCGGCAAATATTGGCAAAACCCTTGAGGGTGTTACCATTTATCATTCGCAACATCTGGAAAGTTTGTTGGAAAAAAACGATGTTGAAAAATTAATCATTGCCAAAGAAAATATTGATACAGAAGAGAAACAAGCTATCATTGAGCAAAGTTTACAATATAATATAAAAGTATTAACCGTTCCTGATGTAAATACATGGATTAATGGAGAGCTAAGCTTTAATCAGATCAAAGAAATTAAAATTGAAGATTTACTGGAGCGTCCTCCTATTGTTTTGGATATTAATAAAATTAAGAAAAAACTTTTAAACAAATGTGTTTTAGTCACAGGAGCAGCTGGCTCTATCGGCAGTGAAATTGTTCGACAACTAATCGTTTTCAATCCCAGCAAAATTGTTCTTTTCGATCAGGCAGAATCTCCCTTATACGACATGGAGCTAGACCTGCAGGAAAAATATAACTTTTATAACTTCGAAATCGTTATTGGCAATATTGCAGATAAATACAGGATTAACAAACTTTTTGATGTATATAAACCATCCATTGTTTTTCATGCTGCAGCCTACAAGCATGTTCCTATGATGGAAAATAACCCTACCGAGGCTTTAAGAACCAATATCATGGGAACCAAAACTTTAGCCGATGTGTCTCATAAATATAAGGTGGAACAGTTTGTTATGGTTTCGACTGACAAAGCAGTGAATCCAACCAATGTAATGGGTGCTTCAAAACGAATTGCCGAAATATATGTGCAGGCTTTTAATCAAGTTTCGAACACAAATTTTATAACTACCAGGTTCGGAAACGTTCTGGGCTCTAATGGGTCAGTTATTCTTCGATTCAAAAAACAAATTGACAAAGGAGGACCGGTAACAGTAACACACCCCGAAGTTACACGTTATTTTATGACAATACCCGAAGCCTGTCAATTGGTCCTCGAAGCAGGAGCCATAAGTAAAGGCGGAGAAATATTTTTATTTGACATGGGCAAATCGGTAAAAATTATTGATCTGGCAAAAAAAATGATTAAACTTTCCGGACTATCAATTGGTAAAGATATTCAAATAAAATATACCGGATTAAGGCCTGGCGAAAAACTATACGAAGAACTCCTGAACGACAAAGAAAATACGATATCTACCCACCACTCTAAAATTATGACTGCTAATGTTAGACAATACAGTTTTGAACAAGTAAAATCACATATCGAACAACTTATTTTCCTTCAAAAAGAACATAATAACCTCGAGATTGTTAGAAAGATGAAAGAAATTGTGCCTGAGTTTAAAAGCCAGAACTCCGTTTACGAAGAGTTAGATATTGAATTCCAAGATCACAACAATGAACAAGCCAGTTAATTTTATTCATCAAACACAAATACAAATCCGGTTTAATGATATTGATATAATGGAGCATGTTAACAACTCTGTATATCAAAATTATTTCGACCTTGCACGCACTAAATATTTTGAACAGATTTTTGAACAAAAAATGAATTGGAAAAATCAGGCATTAGTTTTGGCAAAAATTACCATTGAATACCTCAAACCCATTTTTATGGACGAAAATATTTGTGTGCAAACAAAGGTTTATAAGCTAGGCAATAAAAGCCTTACAATGAAACAGCAAATTATAAATAATCAAACCAATGAAGTAAAAGCCAAAAATGATGCTGTTTTAGTTGCATTTAGCCAAACCCAAAAAGAAGCGGTTGATTTACCCGAAAGCTGGAAGAGTTCTATTCAAAAATACGAAAATGATATTAAGCTTTCTTAATCAATATCTAAAAGCCCGTTAGGAATAGTTAAAATAATATAGCCTAAATCATCATCTACTTCTATAACTAACTCATCATTTGCCGGAAGAAGAATTTCTTTTTTATCTGTTTTAACCCTTAAAACAGGATTATCAGCAATATCGATGATTTCAATAACATTACCCACAAACCGATTTTTTGGGTCCAGCACCTCGTATCCGGTAACATCAATATCTATATCAACGGAGTAATTAAGAATCTCCAATTGTTTGTTTGATAAGTAAAAATCAGCACCTACAAATTCTTGAGATTTTGTGTCATTATCGAGACCTTCAATTTTTACCAAAACCGTATCCGATGATTTAGGTTGAATGTGGTGAATAAAAAAAGGAACCAATTTCCCGTCTACCTCGACGAGAATTGATTCCAATTGATTCATTTTTTTAGGAAGACCATTTTTAAAATGAAGGATAATTTCACCTTTCGTTCCAAATGTACGTAAAAGTGATCCTGTTAAAAAGTGATCATCGCTTTTCATGCATGAAAATATTCTTAAGCTTCTTTTGCTTCGTCGTTATTTTCTGCTTTTGGAGCTTTCTCTTCTGGCTGTTCAGTTTCTTCTTTAGGCTTTTCAGCTTTGGTTTCTTCGGCTACTTTTTCTTCAGCCTCAGGAGCTTCTTCTGCCTTAGCCTCCTCAGTTTCTTCTGCATTCGCTTTTGCTTCTTCAGCAGCAGCTTCAGCATTTTTCTTTGCTAACTCTTCAGCTCTTGCTTCGCGTATTTTCGTTTCAGCATCCAAACGTTTTTTCTCTTCGCTGGCTTTACCTTTTCGAATTTGTTCGCGCTTAGCTTCAATTTTGCTTTCTTTCTCTTTAAGCCAGCTTTGAAATCTTTCTTCAGCTTGCTCTTCAGTTAAAGCACCTTTTTTTACTCCTTCGAGTAAGTGTTTTTTCATTAAA